>LBTZ01000008.1:0-17071 GCA_000992325.1 Parcubacteria group bacterium GW2011_GWD2_38_11
ACGAGATTCAATCTCGAAAAGACTTGGTGTTAAGATCTTTGGAAATCAAAAAGTAAAAACTGGAAACATCATCATCCGACAACGTGGAACTGCTTATCACGCAGGAAAGAATGTAATGCGTTGCAATGATGACACATTGATGGCTCTCGTTGATGGAATTGTGAAATTTACTTCAAAAAAAGTTCGAAACTTTACTGGGGTATTGGTAACTCGTCGTTACGTTGCAGTTGAAAAATCTGACACACCTATTGAAATCAAACCTAAGAAAACTGGTGCTAAGAAAGCTGGAGCAAAACTTCGCGTTAATCTCAAGACCAACGAAGCTGGCAAGAAAAAAGGAGCTTGGAAAGTTGCGAGAAAACCAAATATGCGAAAGACTGTTAGAAAGCATTTGGTTGCAAGAATTGCTAAAAAGAACAAGTAGTTCTTACGGATATAAACGGATTGATTACGGATTCTTACAGATCACGAATCACAAAAAAAAGAAACCTCGCGAGAGGTTTCTTTTTTTATTGTGGATTTTTTTGTAAAAGATCTTTTTTTATCAATTGCAATCCTTTCACACTGCCTGACCATTTTTCCGGATTTTTTATTATTTCTTTCTCTATTTCATCAAAATTCATCCATCTAACTTCCTGAACCTCACCATCATCAAAAGTTAGTCTGCCTAAGTCATCATCGAAATTATAATAATAAACTTGTGTGACTTCTTTGTTTGCACCACCATCGTAAACTCTTTTTAATCCTCGCAAAAGATCATTGATCTCAATCTTAATACCCGTTTCTTCTTTAACTTCTCTTTCAGCTGCCTCATTCATAGACTGACCAGTTTCAACATGTCCACCGAAGCGAGTGTCCCACCTATTAGGATGACTAGATTTATATTTGGAACGCAAATGTGGCAACAATTCAATAACGCCATCATTATTTCTATAAAAATAGATATGCACTGTTTGATGCCAAAGACCTTTTTCATGACAAACACTGCGAAGTTCTTTTTCTCCAGTAAGATTTCCTTTTTCATCGACAATGTCAAGATATTCTTCAAGCATATTAAAAAAACTCAGGGCCTGGATTCCCGTTTTCACGGGAATGACAAGTGATTGTATTTACTTTATGAACTTTAAAAACTTTATAACTTCTTACTTTTTTGTGCTTTTTTCTTTCGAAGCCTTCACAAATTCAAAGAACAGCGGATGTGATTTGAGTGGGGTTGATTTGAATTCAGGGTGAAACTGCGCTCCAAGAAAAAATGGGTGCTCTGATTTTGGAAGTTCGGCTATTTCCATCAGGATGCCATTGGGAGATTTTCCAGAAAAAACCAGACCAGCCTTGGAAATTCGCTCTACGTATTTTGGATTAACTTCATATCGATGGCGATGTCGTTCGGAAATCTTTGCTTTACCATATGCCTTCCCTGCTATGGTGTCCTTCATTAGGACCGCATCATACGCTCCAAGTCGCATAGATCCACCATAATTACAGTCCAGTAGATTTTTTTTCTGCTCTGGCATAATGTCAATGACCGGATGTTTGGTCTCCACGTTAATTTCAGTGGTGTGAGCCTCACCGAGACCAAGGACATTACGCGCGTATTCAATAACTTGAAGCTGCATTCCATAACAAATTCCAAAATATGGAATTAAATTTTCTCGACAATATTTTATAGCTTTGATTTTTCCTTCAATTCCACGTCCACCAAATCCTCCGGGGACCAGGATTCCATCATACTGCGAAAGATCTTCTATTTTTTCTGGATCTTTCTCAAAAACTTCAGAATTTATCCAGTCCATCTCGGTTTTCACTCCAGCTTTATATCCAGCATGCTTGATGGCCTCAATAACACTTATATATGCATCAGACAAAACAAAGTCTCCTGTTCCAAAATATTTTCCTACAATTCCAATTTTAACTTTTCCATTAAGATTCTTCACGCGCTTAATCAAATCTTCCCATTGCTTCAAATCTGATTTTTTTGGTTTAAGTCGAAGTTTCTTGAGAATAATTTTGCTCAAATTGTCACGTTCGAAATTGGTAATAACTTCATATACACTTTTTGCATCAGGAGCACTAATCACGCATTCTTCGGCCACAGAGCAAAAATTAGAAATCTTTTCTTTGCGTTTGGCATCCATAGGCATCTCAGAGCGAGCGACGATGATGTCTGGTTGAACTCCAGCAGCATTCACTGTTCTAACGGCGTGTTGAGTTGGTTTTGTTTTCATCTCACCAACCATATTCGGACAAGGCACATAACTCACCATCACAGAAAGCACATCTTCCGGATGTTTGATTTTCATCATACGGATAGCCTCCATAAACAAAATATTTTCATATTCCCCAACAGTTCCACCAATTTCAATCAAGGTTATTTCAGACTTATCCTTATTTGAAGCGTGCACGATACGATCAATAACCTCCAATGGAATGTGAGGCACAACCTGCACGCACTTTCCGCCATATTCCAAATTGCGTTCACGATGAATCACAGACTCATATACACGTCCCGTGGTCATATAGTTATCACGTGACAGTGTGATGCCCATAAAGCGTTCATAATTTCCCATATCTTGATCAGTTTCATCGCCATCATCCAACACAAAAACCTCACCGTGCTCGGTTGGATTCATTGTTCCAGCATCCACATTCACATAAGGATCGATTTTAAGTGCTGTTACTTTATATCCTCGGGCTTTTAAAATTGCACCGATGGAAGATGTTGTAATTCCTTTTCCTACACCGCTCATCACTCCCCCCATCACAAAGATGTATTTTCGATTTTCCATTTTATTTATACCGATACGAAACTACAAAACTAGAACGAATCTACGAAAATATTTTCTGTATTTGTTCGTAGATTCGAATATTTTTCGTTGTTTCGAATCGGTTTTTTTATATGCAAAAAGTCGCTTAAATGCGACCCCTATTTTTATTGCTAAAAAGTCCAACCCCTTAATTCTCAGTATATACCATTTCCTAAGCTTGTTCAACCCCGTTAGAAAAATGACAAGTAAGCTTTTTGTTGATTTATAATCTTAGAAACTTAGACTATCAAACTATAAATTTTCTATATTTCCATTTTTCTAAGCGGGGTCAACTATTAAAATTATCTCTGTTTTTATACCAAAATCAAGGCTGATAATTACTTTTTTTTCGCCCAAGTCCTTGATGTGATCAGCTTGAATCGCCTTTTCTGAAACATTAAAACCAGCTTTCTTGATTTCATTATTGATATCCTTGGATGTAATTGAACCAAAAAGTTTTCCATCTTTTGCGCGTGCTTTGATGATAAACCTTTTACCTTCAATAGCTGTGGCTAATTTTTGTACAGTTTGTTTTTCTAAAGCTGCTTGAAGCTTCTTTTTATCATCTTCTTGTTTAACAGTAGCTAGACTTGACGGCGTTGCTACTGTTGCCAATTTGCGAGCTAACAAAAAATTACGAGCATAACCATCAGGAACATTTTTTATTTGTCCCTTCTTGCCAACATTTTTAACATCTTGCAGGAATATTACTTGCATATAAAATAAGTTCGTAAAGTTTTTAAAGTTATAAAGTTCATAAAGTACACATAAACCCACAACCATTAAAGTATAGCTATTCTTTATAAAAGAATCAAATCACGCATTTTATTTGTTTTTTGTGGCGCATAAACATAAAAATAAACAAGGCTTGAGCGACAAGTGTTTTCATAATTTCCACGTCATCGAGTTTTTGACTTGGTGTTTCTTTTTTTATCACTATATACGAAAAAATGTTATCAATCGCTTTTGGAGATGTTACAACGATAAATTCAGCTGACTCAAAATAATTAACTTCTATTTTACGATTTTCCAAAGAGAAATTAAAGCCAGTCCCTGGATTACTTTGGATTTCTTTGAGCAGGGTATATTCTGGCAAACAAACGAAACGCAAAGCAAATTGCTCTGATTTACCAAAGAGCCTGATTGCGCTCATTATGGAATCATACAATTCACTTTCATTTTTGTGGGATAATTTGGAGCTTTCAGGATATCCCAATGCAATATTTTCCAAAATATCAAGCTTGCGATTTATCTCTCCAATATAGGAATATGAATGTCGAAGATCCTTTGCCATCCTATTGGCTTGCCCTTGAATGATGCTTTTTTCTGCTAAGTTTTTTTTCATCTTCTTTTCCATTAATAAAAAGATTGAAAAAGCAAGTGAACCCAAAAAAAGAATTACGAATTCCTGAGCCTGGGTCATATTGAAAATATAAAAACCGCTCCTTACAAATGTTGGAACAAAAACTATAAGAGTAAATATAATCAAGTATATCCAATACATCCCTGTTTTTGATTAAAAGCTAGTTAATTATTCTGGCATATTGATTGCTGTATGTCAACCCCGTTAGAAATTTCAAAAATTTATTTTTAACTTATATTCAGAATTTATTTTTTAATTCATAATACCTAGAAATACATATTTGTGAAATTTCTAACGGGGTCAATTTAGTTGATTTATTTCCTATAAAAGGGTATTAAAAAAAAACCCGCCTTGTGAGCGGGATTATTTTCTAAAAATTTTGACAATCTTTGAGATACGCACGAAGTTTTTCACCAATTTCTGGGTGCTTGAGACCCATATGTATTGACGCTTTCATAAAATTAAATTTGTCCCCAGTATCCAACCAATCTCCCTTGATAACTTTTCCATAAAGCGGTTGATTATTTTCCAGCATCAAATCGAAAGCATCTGCCAATCTTATTTCTCCTGATTTACCGTGATCCATATTAGCCAAAACTTTGAATACTTCAGGAGTGATTATGTATTTTCCTGGAGCAACGAAGTTTGTTGGAGCATCTTCAACATTTGGTTTTTCCACAAATTTTTTCACTTCCCATATGTCATCATCAAGTTTTATGCCATCAATTACACCGAATTTTGAAACCTCCTCGTGAGGAACTTCCGTTATTCCAATGATTGGTTGTTGATATTTTTCGTAGGCATCAATAAGCTGCTTTGAGGCTGGAATTTCACTATCATACAAACAATCTCCGAATATAACCAAAACTGGCTCATCATTGACCAAATGAGCTGCTTGCAGCAATGCGTGCCCATCTCCCAGTGGAAGAGGTTGACGCACATATGAAAATTTTGCAAGTCCGGAAATTTTTTGAACTTCTTTGAGCAAATCATGCTTATTTTTTTCCACTAAAGTATCCTCGAGTTCATAGGAAACATCGAAATGATCCTCAATTGCTCTCTTTCCTCGACCAGTAACAAAAATAATTTCTTCGATTCCCGCTGCTACTGCTTCTTCCACGAGGTATTGAATTACAGGCTTATCTACAATTGGCAACATTTCTTTTGGTTGTGCTTTGGTCGCCGGTAAAAATCTTGTTCCAAATCCAGCTACCGGTAAAATTGCTTTTCTAATTCTCATTTTAAAATATGATGCTAATCCACTAATAAATACTAATCCACTAATTGCGAATTTGTGATTCGCGGATTGGCATTTATTCGCATTATTAGCATAGCTTAATTATTGTAATCTTTTTTTACTTCTTATTTTTAATTCCTCATTAAATTCCGTGATTGCTTGATCAAGAACTGGATGAAAATTTCTACTAATTCCCTTTTCTTTGACAATAATACTTGCTTCCAAAAGAGATTCTGGCGTTCCAGCATCAAGCCACTCACCATTAAACAGCGTCACTTCCAATTGTTTCTTTTTTAAATATGCTTTATTTACATCGGTAATTTCAACTTCGCCACGTTCGGATGGCTTCATATTCTTAGCAATTTGCACACAACTGTTGTCATATAGATACAGTCCAGTCACAGCGTAATCACTGATCCAGGTTGTTGGTTTTTCCACAATCTCCATTGCCCTGTTTTCTTTATTAAATCGCACCACTCCAAACCTTTCCGGATCCGTTACTTTTTTGGCAAACACGTGACCACCACCTCTGAATTCTTTTATTTGTTTTGCAAAATCATCTTCAAAAATATTATCACCCAAAATAAGTGCCACATTATCATCTCCAATATGATTTTCTCCCAAAGTCAAAGCCTCAGCAAGACCTCGTGGTGTTGACTGCACTTCAAAAGTAATGTGGATGCCATGCTTTTTAAACATTGATCCCAGCAAATTTAAAAATTGTCCCGAATGTTCCGGCGCTACAATAACCAAAATATCTTTAACCCCAGCTTTGATCAATGTGTTGAGAGGATAAAAAATCATTTGCCTATCATAAACTGGCAAGAGTTGCTTGCTCGTAGTTGCTGTCATTGGAAAAAGTCTTGTGGCTGTTCCGCCAGCCAACACTATTCCTTTCATTTTTCGCTTGCGTGTTTTTGATATGTCCCCCATAAGTTTATAAAAAGATTACTTTTTTAATTTTGAATTTCTAATTTCGAATTTCGAATCAAATCTTAATAATTTAATTTTTAATTCATTAAAACATTGAAACATTTACGCATTTATTCGAAATTCAAAATTCATACTTCAAAATTTATATGCTTGGGTATATTGGATATTTTTTGCAGAATTTTGTCACATCTTTTTTGATCTCAGCCAATGTTTTTTTATCATTATGCGCAGTGATGATGGCATCGATCCATTCTACTATCATTTTAATTTCTTTCTCTTTCATCCCGCGAGATGTGATCGCTTGAACACCAACTCGAATTCCACTTGGGTCCATCGGAGAGCGTGGATCATCAGGAATCATATTTTTGTTGACTGTAATGCCTGCCTCATCAAGTGCGTGCTCTGCTTCTTTTCCTGTCACCTCCTTACTTCCCATCACATCAATAAGCACCATATGATAATCCGTACCTCCAAACATAATTTTATATCCGCGCTTTGTTAATTCTTTTTCCAAAACCTTGGCATTTTTAACAACCTGTTTGGCGTAGGTTTTAAAGGCGGGTCGCAGAGCTTCTCCAAAAGCCACCGCTTTTGCAGCAATATTATTCATATGTGGTCCACCTTGAAAACCAGGAAAAGCTGATTTATCAATTGCTTTGGCAAACTCATTCTTACACATAATCATTCCTCCTCGCGGTCCACGAAGAGTTTTGTGTGTCGTCGTTGTTACAATGTCAAAATATGGCACCGGATTAACAATGGCTTTTCCTGCAACAAGCCCGGCAATGTGCGCAATGTCAAACATAGAAATTGCGCCAACCTTTTTTGCAATTGCCGCAAATTTTTTGTAATCAATTTGCCTCGTGTATGCGGAAAATCCAGCTAAAATTAATTTAGGCTTATACTTAACAGCCATTTTTTCTAATTCCTTGTAATCAATGAGTCCATCCTTGCCTGTTTTGTATCCAATAAAATTATATATTTGTGCAGACAACGTCAGTGGATGTCCGTGCGTCAGATGTCCACCGTGAGAAAGATCCATTCCAAGCACAGTATCTCCTGGTTTCAGAATTGCGTTATATGCAATCATATTGGCAGGAGCTCCTGAGTGAGGTTGCACGTTAACATGCTCGGCACCGAAAAGTTTTTTTGCGCGCTCTATGGCTAATACTTCAATCACATCAGTATATTGTTGTCCGCCATAATATCGCTTGCCAGGATATCCTTCTGAATATTTGTTTGTAAAAACGGATCCCAAAGCTTCAAGCACGGCCTTGGAAACATAATTTTCAGATGCAATTAATTCCATCCCCTCTTGCTGACGTTTCATTTCGCCAGTAATCGCATTGTACACTGCCTTATCTTGTTTTTTTAAATTTTTCATTTCCATATAAAGATTGTTTTAAATAAATCAATACTCAGTCCTTGTCATCCTCAGCTTGACTGGGGATCCAGCCCCACTTAATATCAGCGGTTTAGTAAATAAACACGTAACCTGGATTCCCGTTTTCACGGGAATGACATAGAAAAAAATATTATTTGATATTTTTTAAATCTAAGCGGATTTAGTTTTGTATTTATCAATGTTGAAACATATGGACGAGCAGCAGGTCTGGGAAACTCATCTGAACTTACAGGCACCACTTTCGTCTTGATCTTAGCCATCTTATATAATTCTACAACCGCTTCGTACCAAGTGCAAGGACCTTCATTCGCCACGTGATAAATTCCAAAAGGCTTTTCGGCTTCAATAATTTCTTTGGTTTTTTTCGCCAAGTCAGGCGCATAGGTGAAAAGGCCTGTTTCTTCATCGACGACTTCCTTCCTGCTTCCAGCATCACATCAAAAAAACTTTTCTTTGCAAACTTGGATTTAGCTGGCTTGCCGAACAATTTTGAAAGTCTGATAATATAATATTTCTCGCCATTTTTTTCAACTGCGTCTTCGCCCATTAATTTGCTTTTACCATAATTCTGCAGCGGTTCAGCAATTGCATTTTCATCAAAACCAATTTGAGGCACAAAACCTTCATGAAGTGAGCACGAACCGCAAGAACCACTGCAACCTGTTGGCTCTGGAATATCAGGATAACCAGAGAAAACATAGTCTGTGGAATATTGAACAAATGTTGCGTCCAATTTTTTGGCAATTTTTGCAAGATACCCCGGAGCTTTGCCATTTAGCATTTTTGCTTTGGCAAACTCATTCTTATCTTTCTCGCAAGCATCCACCGCATTATATGCCGCAGCATTCAAAATGATGTTAGGTGCAAGTTTAGAAATTTTCTCTTTCACTTGATTTTCATCAGTGATGTCAATTTGGTCAAAATCCCAAGCCGTCACTTTGTAATCAGTGTCGCTTTTGAAAATGTTCACAAGCTCTTGTCCAAGCATCCCATGGGATCCTATGATTAAAACCTTCATAAGGTTATAAAGTTCATAAAGTTATAAAGTTCATAAAGTCTAGCGGAACCCATAACTCTTGAAATGTGTTACGTGTTTATTATTTTCTCTAGATACTCCTTTGCTTTTAGCTGTTCTTCAAAAGAATTCTCCAATTCCAAGCTGATATAGTATGGCAAATATTGCCGATATTGTCCAACATAATCAAGCTCCTTAAACTTAGCCATAAAATGCCTGTCAAAACCAATAAAATAATTTCTTATATTAAACAGATTACTATTAACCGCTGAGATGTGACAGCATCCCACTGTATATTTTTTAAGCGCAGCCATAATCTGGACATATTCTGGTCGCTTACGAATTCTAGATGATTCTAGATGTGAAGCATCTAAGCATATTCCAGCACATTTTTCAATTATCTCAATTGGAAGCACGCAAAAATGATTTTCGACATATATTTTTGACAAATATTGCTGATACGTTGATACCGACGTATGCTTAATGTGCACATTATATAATTGAGTCTTATATTTATTTTCAAAAAGATCCAATTCCCACTTTTCCATATCATCTCGCAAATGTATATGAGGGATTTCCAAATCTTCAATACCTTCCAGCAATTTATACAGTTCTTTGCGCTCACCAATTTCAAGAAAAGTTGGAAAAAGTGCGATCTTCTTGATCCCAAATTTTTTCATTTCCTCCACTTTTCCTCGCCAATCAGACTTAGGTGTGGTGGTAAGTCCCAATAAAATTTCGTGTTTCATTTGCATATTTTTTCATTTTTTACAAATCACCAACCTCCTCCGCCGCCTCCGCCGCCACCACCACCTGAACCGCCAGATCCACCTGCGCCTGATGGCGAAGAAGTGCTGGCGGCAATGCCAGAAGACAAATCACTGATTGCACTATTTAAACTGTTGGAATCAAAATTAGCCATACTTCCCACATACCAAGCAGGCGCATAAGTATTGTAAAATTGCTCACCATAAATATCTTTCATTCTCTGAATCCAAATTTCAGTCATATCAAAAACAATCGCATAGGGCAGAAATTTTTCAAAAATGTTTTCTTTTTCATAAAAAACTGCACGATCCTTGTCTACTGTTTCCATAAACAACTTAAAGCCTTTAATTTCCCAATTAAGCTCCGCACCTGCATTTGTGCGTTTTGGCATAATTAGACCAAACAAAAAGATAACAATTCCACTCGTAATCATACTTATACCAAACCGACCAGTAGTCAACGGAATCAAGCCAATAAAAACAAAGCCACCACCAATTGCAGATAACATATAAGCGTAAGTTACTCCGGAAGGAGAAATTAATTTTTTCTCCTTCAACAAACCCTCACTGGCTTTTTTTATTTTTGGTAAATTGGTATAAAATTTATTTTTTAAAGAAGAAAGTGTAATCATATTGCCTTGTACGAAAACAGCCGCCAAAATTATTTTTTGCGCTTCATTTAGCAATTGCTCAGCAGCACTGTTTCCAGTTCGTGTTAACTTATGGTCCTTGGTAGTAAAAAACAAAATTTTATTTTTTACTTCTTCAATCGTAATAACTCCTTTGACTGCCAAATTTATTATTTCTGCCGTTATCAGGGAGTTGCCCATCCTGCCATTAGTTGAAAGCATACCAAGTTCAATTGGAGACAAACTACCAGGCGCTTCATATTCTGGAATAATAGCTTTATCAACCTTTGGATCCTTGCCATATTTCCACCACAATCGAAAACAAACAAGGAAGACAATGAGCGGAATTAAAAAATAAAAATATTGACCATAAGTTTGCCAAAATCCCGCAGTATACGGCGTGAAGATATTTTTAGAAAAAATTATAGAAGCTGTGACACCTTGTCTTTCCAATAAGGTTTTGACAGAATCAAATTCCAAAACGTTTGGTGCGCTCCAGTGAAAAGTTGCCGCATCTTTCGCCTTGGAACCAGCGCTTCCAGTATAATAATCAACAGTGGCATTTTGACTGTTTATTTCTTGCGGAAAAATTATTGCGGCGTGAAATTTATCCGTTTGCAAATCCCAAAAGTTTCCATTGAGATTCCAATATAATTCATCAAATTTTTGATTATCAAAACGAATTGTATTTTGAACCTTATAGCGAATAACATAAATATTCACCCCCTGCACTGCTACATTTGCATCGCCTATTTGCCAAGTTACTGTGCCATCACTAGAATTTTCACTAGTTTTGTATTTATAAGGCTGACCTTTTTCATTGGTAATGCTCAAAAGCTCAACCGGCGTTGAAACTTTTTTGCCTGCGATGACTAAACGCGTTGGCAAAATGCGAAAAATTCCATGCTTATTTACAACTGCACCACAATCAGCCGTGATTGTCTCCGTGACATCCAAAGAAGAATCTTTATTGACGATTATTTTTGAATCAAAATCCTGAATGTACCAATCTGTCACATTTTGGCGCGCTAAAGAAATTTTTGGAAATAAAAAGCATACGACGACAAGCAACACTAAAACGATTTTTTTTGACATATTTTTAACTTATAACTTATTGGCAAACACTATCACACTCGATAGTGTGATAGTGTTTGCCTGTTTTTATTTTTTTTGTTGGTTGCTGTATTGTTGGGAATAATATTTTTCATAATCTCCACTTTTGATATTTTTCCACCATTTTTCATTTTCTTGAAACCAAGCAATGGTTTTTTCAATGCCGTCTTCAAAAGTCATCTGGGGTTGCCAACCAAGCTCATTTCTTATTTTATCAAAATTTATCGCATAACGTTTGTCGTGTCCCTTTCTATCTTCAACATATTCTATCCAGCTTTCATCGCGACAAAGAAGCTTAAGGATGGTTTTAACAATTTCAATATTCGTTTTTTCGCCGTTACCACCCACGCAATAAGTTTCTCCGATTTTTCCTTTATGAATAATCGTATCAATTGCTCGACAATGATCTTCAACGTAAAGCCAATCGCGAACTTGTAATCCATCTCCATAAACAGGAATTTTTTTGCCCTCCATAAGATTAGTAACAACCAAGGGAATCAATTTTTCTGGAAAATGATACGGACCGTAATTATTAGAGCAATTTGAAATAGTGATTGGAAGGTTATGCGTGTGATAATATGCCCTCACCAAGTGATCTGAGCCAGCCTTAGAAGCACTATATGGCGAACGAGGATCATAAGGCGTCACCTCCGAGAAAGGCGCGTCTTGAGGCCCCAGGGACCCAAAAACCTCATCTGTGGAAACGTGGTGGAAGCGCAAATTTCCTGCCTTCTTGGCCGCTTCAAGCAGGGTATGCGTTCCTATCACATTTGTACGTACAAACGCCGCTGAGTTCAAAATAGAGCGGTCTACGTGCGATTCTGCGGCAAAATGCACGATAATATCAACTTCTTTGACTAATTCATCCACCAAGTCTGCATTGCAAATATCGCCCTTCACAAATCTGTGACGGGGATTGCCTTCCAACTCTTTCAAATTTTCCAAGTTGCCAGCATATGTCAGCGCATCCAAATTGACAACTTCATAGTCAGGATACGTCTTAAGAATATAATGGACGAAATTGCTGCCAATAAAGCCAGCACCACCAGTAACGAGAATTCGCATAATTTCAAATTCCAAATATCAAATTTCAAATCAATTTCCAATTCCAAATGAAAAAATTAAATATTTAAACATTTGTCATTCATTTCTAATTTGAAATTTTTAATTTGATATTAAGTTCATTATTAAAAAGGAGAGATAAATGTCTTAAACTCTTGCGCCCTAGCGTCCTTGTCTGACAAAATTGGATTTTCTATTGGCCTGCCCGCAGTTGCTACAGCGTTGCAGGCGGGCCAAAATATTTTTAAATCTGGATCATTCCAGGCAATTGCACCTTCACTTTCTGGAGCATAAAGATTATCACATTTATACTGAAATTCCGTATAATCTTCCAGTGTGCAAAATCCGTGTGCAAATCCGCGCGGCACAAAAAGCATACGATGATTGTTATCAGTAAGTTCAAAGCCTTCCCATTTTCCAAAAGTTGGCGAATCTTTTCGTAAATCCACAATCACATCATATGCCGCACCCTTGGTCACTCGTACCAATTTAGCTTGAGCATTGGGTGGATTTTGATAGTGCAATCCTCGCAAAACACCCTTAGTGACAGACATTGAATGATTATCCTGAACAAAATCAGCATCTATTCCTTTTTCTGTAAACTCTCTCTTTGAATATGTTTCGGTAAAAAATCCACGCTCATCATCAAAAACCCTAAGAGTTATAAGAAACGCACCTTCCAATGTTGTTTTTTCAATTTCCATATTTTTACTTGTCATTCCGGACTCGATCCGGAATCCCGAACTTCAATGCACTCTCCTTTCTACCTCGAGAGATCCTGAAACAAGTGCAGGATGACATATTTTATTATTAAGCAATATTCTAATCATAATATATTTCAAAGAAAAGAAAAAGAGGCATAATCTTACGATAAAGATTATGCCTCTTTTTTAGAACTTCACTATGACACAAAAACATCTTCAAGTATCCTGAACGGTTCAAGCAATAAACCGAGACAATATCCAGTGTCTCTTTTCGGATAAACAGGCTTGCATCCACCAACCATCAAATCAAGTTCTTGTTTATATTGTTTTCCCAGACGACATATCTGCGCCGCAAATCTTGGGCAACAGTAATGAGTTGCGATGATGTGCACACTCACCAATTTGCCAGAATTAGTTTTTTTCAAAAAAGCAAACAGCTCCTGCATTGGTTCATTTTCTCCCTCACGAGAAGTAACAACAAGTTTTTCAAATGGAACTCCCTCATCTTGAAAAATTTTCCAAATTCCATATTTAGACGTCACAAAAATTTCATTAATTGTTTTGTTTTTAAATAACTCAAGGGTTTTTTGAGCAATTGCACTCGCGTCTGCATCGCCATACACAAAAGGAATAAAACCGATTCTGCGACTTATTTCCTCCATAGTACACCTCCCTATTTTTATTTAAATCAGCCACCAAAAATCGCTTCTTTTCTTCGAGCCCAGATGCCATTTATGATTTTGCTTATTTTTCTTCTGGCTTCTTTTGCTGCTTCAATTTCCTCTTGACAATGGCGTATTGTTCTTGCATCCTTACCTTTGTAGGGAGATTTGCTTGCAACAAGTTTAACAAAAATCCTAAGTGACTCCATTTCCTTTTTTTCTGCGATAGTCACTGTCCATTTATTTGCTAAATTTTTAAAGTACTGCATAAAACCCTCCTCTCTTAGCACTACGCTATTTTTCAAATATTACACCATCTCATTTAAAAATAATATCACTGTTTATAATTCCAGAAAAGTCTTTTCGCGATCCATCAGATTTTATAAGATGAAAATTTATCGGCGTATCATTAAGGCCGGCTTGCTTTTGGATTTTCAATTCATAATCATATCTAAAGGACTGCGGCAAAGCATAATTAATTTCAACAGTCTTTGATGTTCCAATCGGCACTCGCACAATCGATCCAAAATATTTTTTGCCAAACTCGCTGCCAAATTTTGTGTCATCAAAATTGTTCTGCGCAATGAGCCACGAATTTTCCGGGACATACACACGCAAATAATCCGTATAATCACGCGTCATCCAATCTTTCTGCTTAGCGGTATGCTCATATGTGATTTTTAATTTAGCAGTTGGAATATCTTTTGACAGATCAACAATATAATCAATTGAGCGCTTTACATAATAATCACTTTTAAAGGAGCCCAGATTTGCATCCACAGTCATCAGATAATCTTTCTCCCAAGTCGAATCAACTGCGCCCGCCCAGTTGGCATCCTCGATCCTTTTTTGCAAATTAGCATCTTTAAAATAAAGTTGTATATCTTTTTTATTTAAATCCTCCAAAAGAATTTTTGCCAATTCTATTTTTTGCAAAACAGTGAAAGAAAAAACTCTTTTTTCAATTTCATTGGCCAAATCAGACATTACCAATTTTCTCTCACCTCGATCAATCCCCTGCTGCTCAAAAGCTTTCTCCACTTGATATTCCAATGACAAGATTGCATTTTCACTGTTGTATGTTCCAGGATATCCATCAATGGATATCGGACCTGTTATTTTCAAAATGGAAGACAAGACATTTGCAGTAACCGCAATCACACCATCGAAGTTTTCTTGTCCTTGTCCCATATGATAAAACTCTTCGGCTTTTTTGGCATTTACTGCAAAATCAGGAGAAAAATTGCTGTCGCGCATTTTCCAAGCATTAACTTTCAAAATTTCCAGTATTGGATAGGGGGGCGTCAAAATGTTTGCGACTAGCATATCGAAATTGGAAAGATCATACGTTTCCATCGAAACAACTTTTCCATTTTTCAATTTAACAACTCCAAAAGCTCCGATAAATCCACCACCAGGCCTGATCTCCATATTGTTTTGGAACAGCACCAGCAAAGTTTTTTCCTTGTCATCATTTCTAAGCAAAAAATCTCCAACCGTCGCAAACGATTGATATTGAATTTTTTGAGAATCATCTATTGGCAAAAAATTCAAAATATTTTCTATGCTCGAAGTTACTCCCTTATTTTGAGTATTCCAATAAAAATACCAGCCACTCAAAAAAACCGCTGACACAACCCAGAAAATAACCCAGAATTTTAAGGAATACTTTTTCATAATAATATGATACGAATATGCAAATGAATGCGAATGATACGAATATGCAAATTGATGCAAATGCAAAAATTAGCATATTTGCGTATTAGCATAAAATTCGCGTCATTAGTATTTCTATATTTTTCCTTTCAAGAGTTCATTTAAGCGCTTTTTCAATTCCTCAGAAGTTGGCTCTTTTGTTTCTTTGGCAGCCAAATCCTGCTCAACCTCCATTGGTTGGGATTGAATTTGTTCTGCTGGCATTGCATATTCAGTAAAAAATGAATCGTCAGCAATCGGAAGATTATCCGGAGCGGCAGCATTTGCCTTGTGGCTAGCAGGCCCGCCTGCATCGTTATGCGAAGCATTTCGGGCAGGCCCGTCCGCATCGCTACGTGAAGCGTTGCGAGCGGGCATTTCAGGGAAGTTTGGATATTTATCAGGTTCAATTTGTTTTGTTATTTTTTTCATCTCCTGAATTTTTTTGTCAGCTTCTGGAACTGGAGCAATATCTTGCTCAAAAACAAAAGATTCTTCCGCTTGTTGGCTGCGATAAAGATTATTAAGTGATTCCAATTCTTTTTCAACTGGCATTTCGGGATTTTTTTTGAAATCAAAAAAAGAATGCATTTTTGAAAAATCAGGTTTTTTGATTGATAATTTATTGCCGCCAAAAACGAGTTCTTGCAAAAGCCCAGAAATTGAGAAGCCAGCAATAATACTAAAGATAAAGAGCCAAAACCAATTTGAAACTTGAACTCTGGTGATTGGACCATCAATAATTCTCAAATCAACATCCTTTTTTATATTATAATAAAAAGCTGAAGTATCAAAAAGAGTGCGAGTTGTTTTGTTCACCAACTGAACAGAATCAGCTTCGCGAGAGGTGGTGATTGCAACCTTGATAACAGAAGCGTCAAAGCCAGCTCGCTCAACTGTTAACATTTCATTCCATCTCGCTTTTCTTTTTTGCGGAGAAAGTCCCTCAGCAACATCGCGCATATCAGAATTGTTTTTTAGCATCCTGTCATAAAAAGTCAAAGTCTTAGGAAGTTCAGAAATATTACTGACAATTTGCGCCCGTTGCTGAGCAGCAACTTGAGATTTAGCACTAATCAAAATTGAGATTTCACTGTGATATGTTCTAAACGAATCAATCAGCAGTAAGAAAAAAACAGCTGAAAGGATTGCTCCAACCACCAATACTCGCGCCGATAGGCCAACACGATCGATTATTTTTTTCTGAGTAAGTTTTTCCATTTCCATATATTTTTTTCTAAAATTATTTCCTTCTCGCTAATTGCCTCACTATTTAATACCGCTTTTTTCTGGGAATATTTTTGCGCAAGCTTTTTAGATCGCTCACCCACTGCAGAAACTTCTTCGGAGCGACTGAGTAAATATGCCAAACGATCACGAAGATTCAAAACTGATTTTGTTTTAAAGAAAAAACCATCACTACCAATAATCTTAACATTTTCCTTTGCATCACTTACTAGTGGAGCAAGCCCATATCCCATCGCTTCCATCAAAGCATCTTGAGACAAAACTGCCTCGGCTGGCTGCACATAAAGATACGCGGATGAAAACAATTGCTTGATTGTACTTTTCTTTCGAGCACAAAAGAAAATTATATTATCCCTTCTCTCACTAATCGTTTTCAAATATTTCACATAATCCTCATCATCAACCTCATCTCCATTTGCTGCAATTGCCAATTT
>LBTZ01000008.1:17108-46313 GCA_000992325.1 Parcubacteria group bacterium GW2011_GWD2_38_11
AGCACCTTCGCGCTTTGTTAAACTTCCAACAAACAATAAATATCTCTTGCTACGTAATCCCAGTTCAGAGATGTTATGCTTAGATTTTATGGATTTTTCCTTCATAAAAGCTTTCTCTTTCAATTTAGTGGACTTATTAGTTTATCAAATATTGTATATTTTGTCAAGCCATGAAATTCAATAAAAACTGCACCAATAAACCACATTATGTCATTCTGAATTTATTTTCAAACGGAGCGAGCGAAATAAAAATGAATTTTTATTTCCGAGCGAGTGCAGAAAATATACTAATATTTCAGAATCTAGAGAGATACTGAAACAAGTTCAGCATGACACGAGTTAATTTTGGCAAACAAAAAGACCGTCCCAAATTATTGGAAACGGCCGACATTGCTTTATACTTTCACCTTTTCTCTGCCATCAGAGCGAAAGGGTTGTTTTTAAATTCAGATTTGAAACATTTCGGATCTCGATTGAGAATCCACTCCCACTGCCTGCGATTGCAGTTCAGTGAAACTTCAGAAACTCAATTGAGTATTCTGAGTATGCCATATGCGTTTGCAAGATGACATTAAAACAAAAACTAGTGGGAAGTTCGAGTTAAAATTCCAACTCGAACTTCCCGAGAAACTTACGCCACAACTATTTCTCCGGTACTTATGAGGTGTAGTATGAGACGTTTTTGCTCAACGGAGTGAAAATCAGCTCCATCGAACGCTCCATTGTAATACTCGGTCATTACTTCACGAGTAGAACGACGAAGTTTTCCTTTATCCGACATCTGAGCGCGCACGATTTGTGCAGGATCAGCGGGCGCCAGGGTAACAGTTTTTGGAACATATATTGAAACATACATCCCATTGACTATCGAAGGAATGTAAGTCACATTCCTGCCCACAACATCTTTAAGTTCGATGATTATGTGATCAAGTGTTTTCACTGCTGCCGCTGTTAGGTCCGGAACATCGTCGATTTTTACATCGATGTTGTCCACTTTGTCCTCAACTCGGCTAAGAGTTTTCTTGAGAAGGACAAAGCACACCAATCCCAACAGAATAATCACTACTGCTGCGATGACAAGGTACAGAGCGATTGAATCGCTGAGTTCCTTGCCAACCGACCACATTGTGTTGCGAGATTTTTCAAACTCACCGTTTTTGCCGGTAAGTTTGTTATCGAGGCTTTTTACGCCATCGCCAACTTTTTTAATCTCCCCGGTTTGGCCGTCGATTTTTTGCCCGAGAGCATCAACCGACTTTGCAGTGGCAGTGTCTTTTTTTATGATCTCAGCGTTGAGAGCTGCGATCTTTTTATTGACACTACCCACACCTCTGTTTACCGCTTTTTTCACATCGCCAATCGTAAACGAAGGCGACACTTCAGGATAAACAGCGGTAGTGTTGGGAGAAGGCACAACTTGTACCTCCTCAGGCACTGTGAATGCCTGCGCCATCGGCACAAGCAAGAAAACAAAAACGAAACTTACGAGAAACTTTTTCATAGCGTCCCTCCTTAAGGGATGAGGCAAAATTTTGGAAGCGGGCTTCTTGCGAAACCCGCTTTGGGTTATTGTTCAAACGACATTGGAAACTTCTCCAGGTTTTTTTCATTGGCAAAATCTGTTGCCACCCGGAGTCCGTATATCTGATTCAGACAACCTGCCTGCAAGTAATATACCCGCCGCATAATTGCCGAAGCCTCGGTGCGATGCTTTTTGATATCCTTGCCGAACTTGAAGTTCCGCTCAGCTATTTCAAAGTTTTTATTCGCATCGTTCAGATACTGTTTGTCGCCCGTGCATACCGCGAGATCAATATATTTCTCTCCAAGTGCACTGCGCAGTTGGAGATTATTGAAGCAAAACTGGGTGCAAAGTGCAATCCGCCTCTTCAATTCATTGATCTGTGCCCAAATGCCATCTGGGTTGCAGGCTTTCGGCGGACATGGCTTTTCAACCACAACCGGAGGTGCAGGCTGAGCAGGTGCAGGTTTTTTTCCAATAAGATAAAGTGGGCCATCATTCATACACAGCACCTTGACCCTTCTAACTCGCTCTGCTCGCGTCTTGTTTTTTCCAACCATGGCACCTGAGGCAATAACAAAGCCAGATCCCTTTGAAACTTCCGCAGTTGAACCGCTCATTCCAATGGACGCTCCGACTGTTATGCCATCAATGTATTCGGAGTAGGATATTGCTATCCTGCGAGTCATAGTCTCATCTTTACAAGCCTTGGCAGCTTCGCCAAGAAATGCTTGATCAGACCAGTCAGGTTCACCAACCACTATGGATGTGCCCAGAACTTCATCTCCTGGGTTAGAAGCAATCTCAGGCCAGTAATTCATCACGAGGATGTCATCCTGGTTATCCTGAAGCTTTTCGCCTTCCATCGTGAACTGCACTCTGCCACCCCATTTTGTTGGCATAAGATCCAGAAAATGGAATCCCCATCTCATTTTGTCAATCTTCTTGACGCTGAGACGGGCATACAGTGGAGAGTAATAAAACTTCCACTCTGTGCCGACGATCGGTGTACCGGGATTTAAAAAACCGACGAAACCGACTTCCGGCAAATTGCCATAAATAACTGCGCTTGAAACTTGATCTTGATCCTGCCCCTGCTCCTGCCCCTGCGTGTTAGTTGCAGTTGCATTCCCACCAGTGGCGTCAACGTTGTTGGTATTATCCGATCTAACATTCACATCATCAGCAATCGCGAATCCCGCGAAAGACAAATTGTACATCATCACCCATCCCACCATCATAGCTGTAAATTTTTTCATGATAATCTCCTTTTTTCTTTCGTTAGTTTGTGAGTTCGAATCCGCGAAATTGCGATTATATAAATCCTATTTAATTGTCAAAACAGCAGGCGTTCTATATTTTAACGGGGCTTGTTTTTCATTACTTTTTAGTAAACAAGCGCCGACTTGAATATAGATGCTTATTTATTCAGAACTATACAGTCTAGCAGAAAATAACGCTTTTGTCAAGGGTGAATCCCACTGAAGCCAAAATCCGCCTAAACAAGCGGATTTTGGAGAGTGGAATTTGTTTTTATTTTTATACTCTGTCATTCCGGGCACAGGTCCGGAATCCAGGTTCTTTAGAAATTCTTGTTATATGTTTTATGGCTTGACCAATTCAGCTTTAACAATAAGCCGTTTGAAATTTGTTCCCAGTGGCCAACAAGTAGACAAAGTAAGCACTGGGACATCAGTGTTGGCAAATATTTTTTCATCATCAGGCGCAGTGACGAATTTTTCGTTTATTTTATATTTGTAAAAAATAATTTTACCATTTTGCTGGATGGTTTTTATGTTAACAATATCCCCCACTACCAAATCATTCAGATTCTTAAAGATGTAATTAAAATCACCCTTAGCCCAAACGTAATTGCTAGAATGACCAGAGATGATTGCATTACCTTTTTCGCCAGGGGCTGCTGATTTTGGAAAATGAGAAAGACCGCTTTCCAAATCTTTAAGAGCTTTTTTTGCATCTTCACTTTGCGACCAAATCATTGGAGCATCAACAGCAATTTTTTCAATCTTTACAAACACCAAAGGTTTGGCATCTCCTGGTGCATCTGGGTCATATCCATTAACGATTTCCTGCTTATCTGAAAATTTGTCGCCATCAGTGTCGATATTATTAGGATTTGTTCCGTGAATATATTCTCGATAGTTAAGCAAGCCATCACCATCAGCATCACTGTCGTACACGTCTTTACTGATGATGTTATTTGCTTTTGTCCAAGCTGCAAATTCTGCCAAATTGATGCCATCAATATTAGTTCTGCTTATAAGATTTTCGTCTTTTTGCAAATCAACAACAGTTACTGGTTTCGGACTTGTTTTTACAACAGGTCTAAAATCAAGAAGATTCACAACATAAAATCCCAACGAAAACAATGCCAAAAAAAGGATGCTTAGCACGGCAACCTTTTTTAACTGAAATTTTGTTTTGTCAGATATTTTAAACATTGAAATGTTGTTTGAATCTAATTTAATCTGCCTAAGCAGTATATTTTTTTATTCCAGCAGCTGCGCCAACAAGAGAAAAAGCGATCAGCGCAATCATTCCCACCACGCTGCTACCAGTTGCTGGCAATCTTTTTTTAATGACTACTCTTTTTTTGTCATTATTAGAGTGAATATATTTCTTATCACCATTAAATTCCACCTTAACCTCGCTATCATCATCTTTATCACCCTTAGTATCCACATCAACATCCACATTAGTGTCGCTATCACTATCATCACTCACCTCAACACTAACTTTGGAAGATTGATCGACTGTAGCATTTCCACCAGTGGCAGATACCGACTGGGTTTGGGTTTGCGACTGACTTTGAGTTTGAGTTTGTGACTGAGAAGAATACGTTGACCCTGAGGTTTGCGATTGACTTTGAGTTTGCGCTTGAGTTTGAGATTGAGTTGCGCTAGCTGTTCCTCCAGTAGCCGTCACGTTATTAGTGTTTTTAACGCTAATATTAACATCTGCTGAAACAAAGTTTATGGAAAATAGTGCTGCCATAAGCACCATTACACCCAATATAACTAACTTTGTTGTAATTGCAGTTTTTTTAATCATATCTTTAAAGCAAGGCAACGAGCCTGCTATTTAAACAGTCTTAAAAGAATATTTTTTTGCACCAAAAGCGGCAGCAGCCAAAGCAATTGATGTGATTGCGATAAGACCCATTGAACCTCCACCAGTTGCTGGTAATTTCTTTTTTCCCTTTCCATTCCCACCATCACCACCATCAACGCTTATTTTTGAAGATTGTTCAACATCAACATCGCCACCAGTGGCAGATGCTGATTGAGTCTGATTTTGAGCTTGCGCTGACTGTTGTGATTGAGAAGATCCGTCATTTTGTGATTGACTTTGTGATTGTGCCTGTCCTTGAGATTGAGTTGCGGTGGCTGTTCCCCCAGTTGCTTTGACATTGTTTTCATTCTTTACCTCAATGTTAACATCAGCCAAGGCAAAACCTGTAGCAAAGATTCCTGCCATAATTATTGATGCCAATACCATTTTTTTCGCTATAAAAGCGCTTTTCTTGTTCATATTTTTATAAATAAGTTTAATTAACGATTTATCTATTACGACTTTATAGACTAGCACAAAAATAATTTTCTGTCAAGAGTAAGCTCTCGCAGTATTTTAAGATCTTTACTTGTCTGTACTATATACAATATTTCATACAATCAAGTTTTGCTATATCTTTCTTTTTAGATATTGATTTATTTTCTATCAACTGCAGCTTCTCCTTTCTTGCTATTTTTTTGATGCCAGATTCTTCCTTGGAAGCAAGCGAGCGATTTTTGTGTTCACTAAAATACACCAGCTTGACCGGACGATGCGCCGAAGTATATTTTGCACCTTTAATGGAATTATTATGCTCATTCATTCTTCTTTCCAAATCAGTTGTAATGCCAGTGTATAGCGAATTATCAGAGCATTTAACTATATACAAATAATACATATCATTTAATTGCACCTTCTTTTTTTAGAATTTTAATTTTCACTTCACTGCCGCGATTATATCCCCCAATTTTTCCGTCACTACGCACCACCCGATGACAAGGAATTTTTGGATCATAATTTTTATTCAGCACATTTCCCACGCTGCGGTATGCCGCAGGACTGCCAGCCCGCACTGCCACTTCTTTGTATGTTAAAGTTTTTCCTTTAGGAATTTTTGAAACCACTGCCAACACCTTGGCGCGAAAAGAGGCTGGCGTTCGATATCCAGGCTTGCCCACCTTTCCTCCTGTTTTTGCATAATTTCTCATAGTCACAGTATATCAAGTGAATCACAAAAAACAAACTTGCCAGTAAGCCCAATAATATATACAATTAAGACAAAGCCTTCAGAATTGGAAAGCGAAAAAATGAATCCCACCTGGATTATCAGGGAAAAATGAATTTTTTCCGATACTTTTTTCAAGGGAATCACACGCTCTCTATGCATTGAGGGCTTTTAACTTTTCAATAACCCAAAAAAACGGGCTTCTCAAAGAGATCAGCCCGTTTTTTCCTGCACAAAATTCCAAGAGAAATTATTCTGTTGTTTTTCCATTAAATTCTGGACCATCAGCATCAGCGTCTGCTTTGGTCACGCGCTCAATCCCATCTTGATGATGAGCAGGTGCATAAATCGTATACAACTTTAATAATTGGGAGTCAGAAATGTTTATGACATTATGTTGCGCTCCAGCTGGGACAATCACACTGTCTCCATCGCCAACATCATATTGAGTTTCATTGATAACAACCCTACCATCACCTTTTTCAAAACGAAAAAATTGGTCGCCATCACTATGAACTTCCAAGCCTATTTCCTCGCCTGGCTTGAGTGACATCAAAACCAGTTGGCAATACTGCGCTGTATAAAGCACTTTGCGAAATGACTCATTTTCCAGTGTCAGTTTTTCAATATTACCCTTGTAACCCTTTTTCATAGTAATATATTATTAATTTTTACTACAAGTAATTACAGATAGGCAAAAATTTTATTTCCAAAAATTCTCACCAGGAAGTGACATTTACATATATCAAATGCAGCAGTGCGATGTTTTGAATTATAAGCATTGGAATGCCCACAATAAAATACCACTTTTTTGTTTTATGATGAAAGGCAATCATTCCAGTATACACACCAACACTGCCGAAAACTGTTGCCATAAAAAATAGTAGTCCTTCGGAGATTCTTTCAGCCCCAGCTTTTTTGGATTTATTTTTATCCAAAAGCATAATAAAAAATGCCAGCAAATTTATCACCCCAAAAAATACTATTACAATAAAAAGTTTTTTATCCATAGTTTAATCATACGCCCTTAGCTAAAAAAGTACAAAGAAAAAGGGGTCCATATTTCTATGAACCCCTCGCAAAAATTCAGCGTCATCACTCAGCATTTTCTTTGATGATTTTTTCAATATCCTTTATTTTTGCCTCAGCATAAGCAGTGCAGCTCTCCTCAAATCTCCCTCCTTTGGCTGCACCAATCTTTACTGCACATTCGCCGCCTTTTTTAAAAGCAAGAGCAAGTTGTACTTGAAAACATTTTTGACGTTTTGTCTTTGGTGGTTTTACATTATCCTCTGTTTCATCTTTAACATTGTGACGTTCTAAAACACCATTCATCTGCCACCTCCTTTTAGGTTTTAAAAACTACAATTTAACAGAAATTTTTACTTCAGATCCCTCTCGATCAATGAGCAACTTAATTTCGTCTCCTTTTTTGTATTGACTAATCAAGTTTGAAAGCGGATTATCCAAATTTATATTCTGATCATTTACAGCTAAAACAATGTCATTAATTTTTAGCCCTGCTTTTTCAGCTGGTGAAAAAGCGATTACTGCCAATCCCTGCTTGCCTGAAGGAGAAAAAATGAGCGCTCCTCGATCGCGATTCAAACTATGAGCAATGGCATACTCCTTGGTAATTGAAACATAATACGCTCCCAAAAAAGGACGATTTTCAAGTTCATTCGAAAGAGCCAATCCCACAGCTTTTTGAACAATATTAGAAGGTATTTGAAAATATTGATTCTGCCCATCAACCACAATAGCGCCATTGATACCAATCAAATCTCCACTATAACCAATCACTGGCCCACCTACATATTCTTTTTGATTATTAAAATCGCTTTCAAAAACACCTTCGAGCTTTTCCGATGAAGAAACCGTCTTACCCGCTAAATTATAAGTTTTAGCAAGATTACTGAGCAATCCTGATGCATAACGATTTTGATATTCCCCAAAAGAATTTCCAATTGCCACTAATTTTTTTCCAGGATAGACTCGTGACGAATCGCCGAAAGAAATTGCAGTTAAATTTGTGGCCTCGATTTTAAGAAATGCCAGATCAGAAAATTCATCAATTCCCAACAACTTAGCATCGTAATTAGCACCATTAAAAAGAAGGACTTTATAGGTGGCGTTTTTTTCAATGATCGCGCTACGATAAGTTGCGATCAAGCCATCACTGGTAACAATAATCCCTGTACCACTTTGATCAGTATTTTTTGTCATCCTCGTTGCTAAATCTTTTTGCGATCCAAGCGAAATAATATTAACCACAGCATTTGAGGCTTGCGATGCAACTTCATTAATTGAATCATCTTCTTTAATTGTCACTTGTTCTGTCTTATTGATCACTGTGACATTTTCAGCTGAGTGCTTAAGGAAATTTATACGAGATAAATGTTTGTTAGTGCGGATAAATGGCAACACTTGTTGATCAAAATACACACCGCCAATTCCGCCAACACCAAAAATTACAAGCAGAATTAAGCTTATTTTTACAACATTCTTTATTGTGACTGATTTTTCACTCATTTTGGGTTTCAGATTTTATTAAAAAGAATTAACTACTCTTACAGAACAGGTAGCCAGCGCGTACTAGAAAGAACCAGCGCCACCAGTACTCCAAAGAAAAACATATTTGTGATAACTCGTTTTTTTGAGAGTGTATCCAGAAAATGACATTGGACCAGATCCCAGAACACATAATAGAAAATAAGACTAATAACACCTGTTGTCAAGTATCCAAAAGGCCAAAAATTCAAAACCCAAACAATTTCAGCCATCACAAACCCCAAAACAAGGCTGTAATTAAGCACATTTTTTTTATTATCATTAATAAGCCAAAAATATTGAAAACTCACTAAGACGGTTATTGCCATAAGCATCGTCATCAAAATCCAAAGTGGAATGGCAAAATTCAAATATATGCCGTATGCCGTGGCATTAAAAAGAAAAATTGTCGCTACACTTCCTGCAGCGATGATACCTCTAGCGGTTTGATCTTTTTCATAGCTACGCAAACGATACAGCGCAATATGCAAAAAATAATATGCAAATGCACTGAGCAAAATCAGAAGTTGCTCTTGCTTAATGGATTGCACAAAGTACAAAAGACCCAGTGTTGAAACAACAAGCAAAAGCGGAATTGGGGTCATACTGGTTCGCTGAGAAACACGTTTGGCAATTTGATAAAAGTAGACAAACAAGAGAAAGAAGGAGACAATTGCAAGCCAAATAGCACCGCCAGCACCAGAAACCTCAGCCAGTCTGGAGCTAATTACATCGCCAGCAATAAATTCTAAGATAAAGAAGAAAAACAAACTATACAAAAATATATGAAAATGAAAAAACATACGATGAATTTGCGCAAAAATTTTAAAAAAATCAGAGAGAATCTATCCTATTTTTAAAACCTTTCTCCCCTACTATTGATTTTCGCATTTTGTGGCAAATATGTCAAAAAACGACACGTGCGTGTTGTTTTTTTTGTAAGCCTGTTTTCCATTGAGGCCGCTGACTAAGCTATTTTTGAAAAACTATTTTTTCTTTTTCAAGCAAAACTTTAACTGTGTCCCCATCCACAATCTTCTTTTCAATTATCTCCAAAGCAAGCTCATCAAGAATTTCATTTTGGATGATGCGTTTGAGTGGACGCGCTCCATAGACAGGATCAAAACCTTTCTGCGTCAAATATACCTTAACATCGTTGGAAACCTTCAACTTGATATTTTTTTCATCGAGTCTTTTTTGCACCAAGGCCAACTGCAAATTAGTAATTTGCAAAAGGACTTTCTTGTTAAGTGGGTGAAAAATAATCAATTCATCAATTCTGTTGAGAAATTCAGGCTTGAATTGTTCCCGCAGACTTGCTTGCACCTTAGCGCGCATTTCATTTTCACCAACCACATCCTCTTTGCGTTCACTTTGAAAACCGAATGATTCCATCTTATAAATAATCTCACTACCGACATTTGAAGTCATAACAATGACTGTATTTTTGAAGTTGACAATGCGTCCTTTAGAATCAGTCAATCGCCCATCATCCAAAATTTGAAGCAAAATGTTAAAAACTTGAGGATGAGCTTTTTCAATCTCATCAAACAAAATTACACTATATGGTCTTTTGCGCACGATTTCTGTGAGTTGACCACCTTCATCATATCCAACATAACCTGGAGGTGAACCGATCATTTTTGCAGTTGAATGCGACTCCATATACTCACTCATATCCAAACGCACCATTGATTTTGGATCATTAAACAAAAATTCAGCCAGTGTTTTTGCCAGTTCAGTCTTGCCCACACCTGTTGGTCCAAGAAAAATAAACGAGCCAATTGGACGATTTTCTTCGGAAATGCCTGCACGCGACCTTCTAATTGCATTTGAGACTGCTTTAATAGCTTCATCCTGACCAATAACTCGCTGACTCAATTCTTTTTCCATATAAGCAAGTTTTTCAAGTTCACCTTCCAGCATTTTAGAAACAGGAATACCTGTCCAGCGTGAAACCACTCTAGCAATTTCTTCTTCCGTAATCTCCTCTTTTAAAATAGAATCTTCCTTTTGAATTTTGCCTAATTTTCTCTCTTCATCTTTAATCTTTTTTTCCAAAAATGGAATTTTTCCATAACGAATCTCTGCAACCTTATCCAGCTCACCATTTCTTTCAGCAATTTCAGCTTCTGATTTGAGTTTATCAATATCTTTTTTGTGCTGACGAGTTGCAGTAATAAGATCTTTTTCTGTTTTCCATTGCAACGTGAGACTATTAGATTTTTCTTTGAGTTCTGCAAGCTGTTTATTTATTTGCAAAATTTTACCACGCGAATCCTTGGCATTGTCACGTTGGATAGCTTTTTTTTCAATTTCAAATTGACGAATTTTTCGTTGCATCTGATCAATTTCAATTGGCATTGAATCTATTTCCATCCGCAAAGCCGATGCTGCTTCATCAATCAAATCAACAGCCTTATCAGGCAAAAACCTGTCTGAAATATAACGAGATGACAATTTTACTGCAGCCGAAAGAGCACCGTCTGTAATTTTAATGCCGTGGTGTAATTCATATTTTTCTTTTATTCCTCGAAGTATTGCTAGTGAATCTAATGCTGAAGGTTCGGAAACCAAAACTGGCTGAAATCTTCTTTCGAGCGCTGCATCTTTTTCAATATATTTTTGATATTCTTTTGTGGTTGTAGCCCCGATTGTTTTCAGTTTTCCACGAGCAAGCGCAGGCTTGAGCATATTTGAAGCATCAAGCGAACCTTCTGTTGCACCTGCGCCAACCAAAGTGTGGAGTTCATCAATAAACATAATATATTTCCCATCCGCATGCTCGGTTTCTTTTAAAATAGCTTTCAATCTGTCTTCAAATTCTCCACGAAATTTTGCGCCAGCCAACAGTGAACCAAGATCGAGTGATATCAATTCCTTATCTTTAAGTGTTTCTGGGACATCGCCTGATGCAATTCGCTGCGCAAGCCCTTCAGCAATTGCAGTTTTTCCTGTCCCGGCTTCTCCAATCAAAACCGGATTGTTTTTTCTACGACGACTAAGCACTTGCATCACTCGGCGAATTTCTTCATCACGTCCAATTACTGGATCAAGCTTATCCTGACGCGCAAGCTCAGTAAGGTTGATGGTATATTTTTCAACTACTTGAAATTTTCCTTCTGGTTCAGGTGTGTCCACTCTTTGCGCTCCGCGAATCTGCGAAAGAATCTGCAACACTATATCATAAAAAACACCATTTCCTTCCAAAATCTTTTTGGCAGGAGAATTGATTGAAAGAAAAGCCAGCAGTAGATGTTCCGTAGAAACGAAGTCATCACCAATATGTCCCATCTCTTTTTCTGCCTGCTCCAGCACCTGAACCAAGGCTGGCGTAATAAAAACCTGACCCAATGTGCCTATTTCTGTTTTTGGATATTTCTTCACTTCTTGAACTGCCTCACTTTTTATTTTTTCAGTATCAACCCCTATTTTTTTGAAAATTACCGGCACAATTGAACCTTCTTGAGAAATCAGCGAAAAAAGCAAATGAAAAACATCAATTTGTTGCTGCCCAAAAGAAAGCGCGTACTCTTGGGATTTTCTCAACAATTCCTGACTTTTTATTGTAAGCTTATTTATATCCATAATAATTAAATCAAAATTTAAAAATCAAAAATCAAAATTGCGGAACGACTTCGTCGTGACTTTTTAAAAATTGTAATAAAAAGCAAACTCAAAAATTTTCCATTTTGAGATTTACATTTTAAATTATAGTCGTTCTTCCAGTTTTACTTGCACATCTTTTGTATCACCTTTGTGCCAAATTTTCAAGGTAATCACATCACCTACATTATATTTCACAATCATATCCCCAAGCTGATTATTTTGGGTAATTTTTTGATTGTTAATTTCTAAAATTATATCATTTTCCACAATACCTGCCTTGTCTGCGGGAGAACCAGGCATAACAGCCAAATCAGTCATTTTTGTACCCCTTAGCACCAAAACACCATAATCAAAAGGTAGTTGCACTTCCTTTTGAACTGCTTGGTCTATCACAACATATCTTACACCTAGATATGGCACCGAAATCTTGGTACCATTTTTTACTTGATCAATTATTCTCTTGGCTTGATTAACTGGCAAGGCGAAACCAACATTCTGCGCACCTTGCGCCACAGCAACATTAATCCCGATCACATCGCCATTAATATCCAAAAGTGGACCACCAGAGTTCCCAGGATTTATAGCAGCATCTGTTTGAATAATATCAGTCAATCTTTCGCTGTCTCCGAAACCGCTGCCAGCACTAAGATTTCTCTTTAATCCAGAAACTATCCCGCGACTAACTGAGTTGGAAAACTCACCTAAAGAGTTTCCTATAGCCACAACTGTTTGGCCAATTCTAAGAACATCAGAATCCCCCAATACTGCTACTGGAAAATTATTGCCATCAATTTTAATTATCGCCACATCACGCACAGGATCGCGTGCCAATACTTTCGCAACATATTCCTTGCCATCACTGGTAACAACAGTATAGTCGGCCTGTTGATCATCAAGCACGTGACGGTTTGTTAAGATGTATCCATCAGATGTTATGAAAAAACCACTACCACCTCCAATTGTTTTCTTCTGTGTTCCTTGATCAGTTTGCGCGCTTCCATCACTGCCACCAAAAGGATCCATCGAAAAAGGATCGAAAAAACCACCGAAATTATCTTGAATATTTGGAATATTTTTAGAAATAACAATACTCACTACTGTTGGAGAAACTTTTTCAACAACATCAATCACGGCTGAATCTTCTACTATAACTTGCTGCCTACTCACCTCTGGATTGATTTTACGCAAATTCAAATTAGGAAAATACTGTCCGATTCTTTGACCTATTTTGAGAGAAAAAATATTTACCGCACCCGCCGACATAAGACCAAAAGCTGCCCCAAACAGGGATGAGAGAAAAATGGTCATCACAATCAAAACCACCAACATAGTTTTAGTCAAACGACCATAAATATTTTTTTTATTATTATCTTTTTCGGAGATTATTTCTCCATTTTGAATATCATTCATATGATTAAATTAATTTAAATTTCCAACAAAAAAAATAATGCAAACCACCATCGCCCAAAAAGCTCCCGGCACAGTGCTGAGCCTTGAAGGCTTTCATTAGGTTATACAAGAGGAAAAAAGTATTATTTCCGAATAAAAAGTGCTTACTGCAAACAATTATCAGAAACAAATTTTTCATACCCTACAATTTCACACAAAAAACAAAACAGGTATACTCAGGGCCGATCAAGGCCCCGAGTATTGAAAACATTTATGCCTCTAAAGATATAGCACTTACCGGGCAACTATCAACTGTTTCTTGACAATCGCAGTCACCACATTCCTCAACCACAACATGTGATTTTCCGTTTTCCATCTTGAAAACATTAGGGCACAATGATTCGCAAGTTCCACAGCCGATGCACAAATCTTCATTTACAATTGGTTTTGTCATATTATTTTTTATTCTACAAATTACAAATAAAAATACAAATTTACTAATATACAAATGAATTTCATCTTTTGCAAATTAGCAATATTTGTAAAATATTCATAGTTTGTGGAAAAATTATTTAATTCTTATTTAATTAACATTAGTATATTAGTAAATTTGTGACAAATTCGTAATTCGTAGAATCAAAACATTATAGAAGCGTCACCCTGAACCTTCGCTCGCTCCTGCTTTTCAAACACGCGCATCTTTTCATCTCGAAAATCAACTGAGCCAAGCTGAGCATCCCAAATAAAATCAGCTAATGGCACAACAACTTTCATTTGCTTTTTTTCGCTCTCCAGCCAATCAGCAAAAGTGTTCTTTGCAACAAATATCTGTCTTAATTGCAAAACATCTTCAGAATTTTCCTTTTTCCTATTTTCAATCTCCACGATATGAAAACCTATTGAACTCTCAATAATACTATTTTTTTCAGGAGTATCTTTCCCAAACAGTGCTGCTTGAAGCTCTGGAACTACCTGATCCTTTTTAGCCCAGCCAAGTTCACCACCCTTTTCACGAGAAGTCCCCTCTGAATAACTACGTGCGACCTCAGCAAAATCTTTTCCACTTTCAAGTTGCTTTTGCGCCTGTAAAATCTTATCTTTTACTTTAGCATTATCGCTAATTTCTTCAACTGTAACCTTTTGCGCCAATTCTTCCATATAAATACTTGGCAAAACTACACGCTTTTTGAAATCATCCATAGTCCATCCATAAGATTTCAGCAGATCATTTTTCACATCGTCCGCAGTTCCAAACTCGTTTAATTTTTGTGCAACAACTTTTTCCGCATCATCATTGGTAACAAAAATCCCCTTTCGCTTAGCTAAAATCTCGATTATCTCATCTTCCACCATTTTATCAATAACTTCTCGCTGCTTTATTCTTAGACGCTTTTTCCCATCTTCGGTTGTGAAATCAATGCGCAAACCTTCTTTTGCAAAATCCTGTGTTTGATAAAATTTTTCCACCGAAGCCAAATTGGCTTGCACATCATTGATATAAACAACATTTTTCCAATTAATAATTGCTGCTGGAAAAGGAATTACCACGGCTATCTTGGCTGCAATTTTTGTGCCAATTTCGGTTCGCGTCCCATAAGCAAGAATACTGCCAACACCCAAAACAATCATCAACAAAATCAGAAAAGCATACACTATGGTTGACACCTTTATTCTTTTTTCATTTTCCTCGTTTTGTTTTTTCATTTACCCTGTTAAATAAGTTTACCCCCAAAAGAAAGTTTTTGCTTATTTAGATTAATTGCTTAATTATCACTGTCCCAAATTTTAGTATTTAAAGAAAAAATTCCACCATTTACGATAATTAGGTTCTACGTATTCATCCTCAATATCAGTGTCTTGATTATCAACGGATTGTGTTTGCTCTCCAACTCGTTGCTTTACCACAACGACATTTTCATCAGGTTTTTGCAAGTTCAGTTTCTCCTTAGCTATTTTTTCTTGAAATTCAGATGTTTCAAAATATGAAATTCGCTCCGTCATAGCTTTATTTTCATTTTCAATGCGCTGAGCCTCCTGTTTCAAAGCCTCAACTTCCTTTTCAATCGTTCTGCTTCGATAAGATTCGCGCACAGCACTGACAGATATAAAAACAGCAAGAACAATCCCAGCAAGAAAAATAAACACCACGTATGAGAACTTTTTTTTCATCCTTGTTTTACTGTCCAATAAATAAAGAAGAAACAGAAAAACCAACCATTGAAATGATCCCTAGAACTGAAATAACCACCCAAATAATATGCGCAAACCTTTTTCTTTTTTTATGACTCATATATGTTATTTTACCAAATTATTAGTGACAACACAACACATTCTCTCTAACGTTTGAGGACGGCTAGGTAGGCTTCGGATGGGACTTGGACTTTTCCGATGTTGCGCATTTTCTTTTTCCCTTTCTTTTGCTTGTCGAGAAGTTTGTTTTTTCGTGTCACGTCTCCGCCATACAATCCAGAAATAACATCCTTGCGGAAAGGTCTTATTGTTTCGCGCGCAATAATTTTAGCACCAATCGAAGCCTGCACAGGAATCACAAAGTTTTGACGAGGAATTGCTGCGGCAAGTTTTTCCACAATTCTTTTGCCTTCATTGTGAGCGCGATCGCGAGGAACAATGCGACCAAGAGCTTCCACAATTTCGCCAGCCAAAAGAATGTCCAATTTAATCAGATCTGACTTTCTATAGCCAATGACATCGTAACTCATTGAGGCATAACCAGAAGAAACGCTCTTCAGATCATCGTGAAAATTTACAATAATATCCATCAATGGAACTTCGAAAGTCAGCAAAATTCTTTCCAAATCAATATATTCAGTATTAAGATAAGTGCTTCGTAATGTTCCCATAAGTTCCATAATCGAGCCAAGATAAACAGCCGGAGTGATTATGTCCAACTTCACATATGGCTCAGAAATTTCTTCCAGTTGCGACGGATCAGGCATTTGAGTTGCGCTGTATATTTTTTTGGCCTCATCTGATCCGCGCAATTTTATTTCATATACCACACTAGGCGTGGTGATGGTTGGTGAAAAATCAAATTCCCTCTCCAAACGTTCGCGAATAATTTCCAAATGCAACAGTCCCAAAAATCCACAACGAAATCCTTTTCCGAGTGCCAGATTGCTTTCTGGTTCAAAAACAAAAGAAGCATCATTAAGTTTCAATTTTTCCAAAGAATCCCGCATCGCATTGTATGCATCTCCTTCAAGAGGATAAAGTCCAGCATATACCATCGGACGCACTTCCTTATATCCAGGCAGACTTTGCACCAAAGCGCGATCTCCTTCCACTGTTATTGTGTCCCCCACGCGACAAAATTCCACACTTTTAAGCCCTGTGGCAATATATCCAATGTCTCCAGCGGTCAGCATCTCAGTCGGCGAAAATTCTGGTTTAAAATATCCAACCTCAATCACACCACTTTCTTTTTGCGTAGCCATCATTCGAATTTCATCATCGCGCTTCACGTGTCCATCGACAATACGCACATACGCAAGCACTCCCTTGTAGGTGTCATATTTTGAATCAAAAATAAGAGCGCGAAGTGGTTTTTCACTATCACCCTTGGGCGCTGGTATTTTTTCCACAATTGCTTTCAGGATTCCATCAATGCCGATTCCTGTTTTTCCAGATGCTTCTAGAATTTCTTCTTCCTTGCATCCCAAAATATGAATGATTTCTTTTTTGGTTTTTTCCACATTAGCGTTTGGCAAATCAACCTTGTTTACCACAGGGATAATCTCCAAATCTTGTTCAATAGCCAAATATAAATTTGAAAGTGTTTGTGCCTGCACGCCCTTGGTTGCATCCACAAGCAGAACTGCACCTTCCACAGCAGCCAATGAGCGCGACACCTCATAACCGAAATCCACGTGCCCAGGGGTGTCAATCAGATTAAGAATATATTCAACACCGTCGCTTGAATAATTCATTCTAGCTGGTTGCAATTTTATCGTGATTCCGCGCTCTCTTTCAAGATCCATCTGATCCAGCAACTGTTCTTTCATCCTTCGCATTTCCACGGTTTTTGTCACTTCCAAAAGGCGGTCAGCCAAAGTCGACTTCCCGTGATCTATGTGCGCAATTATACAAAAATTTCTAACGTTTTTTGGGTCACTCATAATTTTTTCAACTTATTTTATAGTACACATAAAGACGGTTTTAAGCAAGAAAAAGCGGCTCCCACAAATATATTGTGGAAGCCGCGAGACAAGGAGATCGACAGCGGGCTGATACGCCAGCAAAGATTTCACCACAGGTGGCCATTCCGTTAGGTGAAGTTCGCTGGGAAAGCGACATTGCTCCGTACGCAACATCCATGATGAGCGCCGAAGACACTGCATAATCTTCTTTATGAATCCTGACAATGAAATGAATCGGAGTGCCTTTTTTATGTTGGGTTTCTATTCCCAGCCCATTATGGCAGTTGAGGTCTGCAGCAGCAATTGTAGCAGACATCGAACAGCAGACTAAAACTATTTTAGACATACCGCAGCCCTCCTTTCATTAATGTTTTTCCAAATAACTATCACCATTAAAGCAAGCCAAGTTGATTTTGTCAATGTTTTTCAAGACAAATGAAAAAGCTCCGGGATTTACCTTCGGAGCTTTTATTTGAAAACTATTTTTTTAACTCACTTTCGTGCGTATTTATTCATAAAAGAAAAGCTTTGAAGATCTGCAGCGTTTCCTCCCTGCAATTTATTCCAAAAGGAACATTTTGCAGTTCGAGTAGCAGTTCTTCGTTTTCCTGGCGCATAACTTCCGCCTCCAGCTCCCAACTAGCCTGGTCAGCCAAAAGTTCTTGCAGCAAAGCCATCTCAGGAATATCAATCCCCTTGAGGCAATAGCGGCAATCAAGCGACAAGACAAGCTGGTCTTGCGTGTCTTTGGCCAGAGTCGGCGCAACCAACACAGACAAAAAAACCACTGCCAACACCATCACTTGAAAAACTTTCATTTTCACCTCCTAGGATTTTAAATAAATTTTGTCATCAATATGACAATTTACAATTATAGCACCTTTTGACGATCCTGTAAAGGGTACACCCAATTTTCGCTGTGTTAAAGCCCAATCCAACCACTCTATTTTGCATTCACTAAGAAGCTGAGAAGCTAAGGCCTAATAAACTGCCATTACTCTCCGACCCCTGAAACTTCAGCAGTGTCTTCGGTAATAATTTTTTTAGCTCGAAATATTTTTCTGGTAATTGAATCAGTAAATTGAAAAAATTCTTTAACATTGAGGTAATAACTTGCCAAACAAAAAGCTGCGACTCCTGCGCCTCCGGCAATTATAAGTTGCACAAGAACCTCCACGAAAGTGTCCAGTTCCCCGCGAGTTCCGACAATGTATTTGCTGATTTGAGTGACAACTCCTGCGATAAAAGTAGCTGCAATAATCCTAGTTGTTGAATCCAAAATATTTTTCCCGTCAATGTTTGGTAAATTTTTTCTCAAATACACGATAAGCAAAATCATATTAACAACACTTGCAACTGAAAATGCGATTGCCAAACCAAATACCGGGTTCCACCAATCCATCAATTTAGCAGAAACTAATGTCTCAGAAATTCCAAAAACAGTTCCCGATCTAAGCAAAAGAAAAACCAAGGTAATATTAATACCCTCACTTACCAACGCAATGTAAAGCGGGGTCTTCGTGTTTTGAAGTGCATAAAATGCTCTATTCAAAAGAGGAAGAAGTGCTTGCGCAAACAAACTTATTGCCATAATCCCAAGAACTTGAAAAGTAAAAATAGTATCTTCCCAATTGAATTTTCCCGTTCCCAAAAGCACACGAACTGTTTGCGCTCGAAGCACAAACAAAAACATACTAAGTGGGATAACAAAAAACAAAACTTGCCTAAACGTTCTGGAAAAAACACTAACAAATTTGGCAGATTCCTTTTTGGCACCAAGGGCGCTCAGTGTCGGAAAGACCGCAATTGCAAACGACACTCCAAACAATCCCAATGGTCCACTTTGAATATTGTTTGCAAAATTAAAAATAGCCAAACTTCCCGTTGCCAATGTTGAAGCAAAAATTGTGATGATAGTAAAATTAATCTGACTGACCGCAATCGTCAAAGTTCGCGGAATCATAAGATTAAGAACCCTGCGAACGTTGGGATTTTTCCAAGCGCTAAAAAACATTGGCTTAAAATTAAATCCGGAAAATTTGACGGATGGATATTGAATCAGCAAATGCATCAATGCTCCAAGCACAACTCCCCAGGCCAGACCGGCAGGACCAAATGGTTTCACAAAAAACAGCGCACCAATAATAATACCTGCATTATAAAATATCGGAGCCAACGAATAAATCAAAAATTTCTTGAAGGAAACAAGCGCACCTCCAATAATTCCACTGATTCCCAGCAATATTGGACTTAGAAACATAATGCGCGTCAAAGTCACAGTTAATTCCATTTTGGCGCCTGTAAATCCAGGGGTTATTAATTTCATCAGCCAAGGCGCCAACAAAACCAACACCAAAGAAACTGTTGTCGCAAGTAAAATTTGCAAACTAAGAATGCCGGAAGAAAGTTCCCAGGCCTCATCTTCTTTTTTCTCTGATATCAATTCAGTGAAAACCGGAATAAAAGCTGCACTAAGAGCCCCAACAATCATCAGATTATAAATCAAATCCGGAATACGAAAAGCTGCATAATATGCATCCAGTGTGTCCCCTGCTCCAAATTGACCAGCTAAGATGCGATCACGGAACAATCCCAGCAATCGAGAAGCAACTCCCGCCAATGAAATAATCAAAGCCGCCGCCGCAATTGATTGCGTCGGTTTTTCATTCAAAAACTTACTGTTGACGAATTTTTTAATCATAATAAACAGTTACGCGTTTCGAAACATTTCTTTTTTGGCCAATAGTTGGCGACAGCGACTCTTTGAGCTTTTGGATATTAAGCATTCATCCAAAAGCGTGCCAAAAAAGAAATAGTTGAGAAAATGCGTAAGTCCTAATAATTTTAACTTGTGCATCTTAGCTTAAATTCTTACAAATGACAACAATCCACCTTATTTTTACTTTTTCTCGAAAACTGCCCCAAAAAACCTGTCTACATCCAATTTCGTTTCAATTTTCAACTCTCCATTATTATTACTGCTCTCAGCAGGAAAATTCCACTTAACATCATACCCGGAAGGATATGAAACTTTTGAAACAAAATTACTGCCAACGCTGCCGGATTGCTTTTGCGCTACCAGGGAATAAGAATCGGCTTGTTGTTTTTCATCAATAGAAACTTTGAAAAGCGAAAATGGCAACAAATATTCATATGTGATGGTCATTGTTTCTTGCGGACTGACATATGTCCAATTAGCAAAAACTGTTTTGTCTGATTCTTCATATATTCGCGTTCCAGATTTTTCGTCAATCAAAATGCTGTTTTCTTGATTTTGCACATCAATGTCACGCTTAAATCCAAGCGCATCGTAATCCAAAGGTGGCTGATTTGTCTCAAGTGTTTGACCTTCAACTTCCAATAACTTCGAACCCCTGGGGACATACACGCGCATATAATCAGCGTTTACTTTGTTGAGCCATTCATATTGCGAATTTCCACCAGTATGCTTTCGCGTTATTGTCACGGTGTCAATAATAGAACCATCTTCTTGAATTTGCGCTGTGTGTTTGATGCTTTCATCAACGACTGCATCAGTTTTGTACCCATTAACATTGGTGTTTATAACACTGATATAATCCTTGGGTGTTTGAATCACTTCTCCTGACCATCCTTGTTTTGATATTATTTTTTGAAGTTCTGCATTTTCGGAATAAAACAAAATATGCTTTTCACTAAGCCCTTCTAAAAAAGCCTGCGCAGTTTTTGAAACAACACCAAAATCATTGCTACTTAAAAGTTTTTCCAAAACCATTGGCGCCAAATCAGACAAAATCTTTTTCGGTTTATTTTCCTCTTTATCATAGTCGACTTCAACTTTAAACTGAGTAAGCTCAATAAAGTTTTCACTGTCGAGCGTAACTTCATATTCCGGCATTTCTATGGGACCTGTTATTTCCAAAAGCTTTTGCATTACAGTCGGAGTCAAAGTTATCACTCCATCAGCTGTTGGACCACCGGTTTTTTCATAAAAGTAAATCGCCTTTTTTGCTGATATCGGAAAATCTGCAAACCAATTGCTGTCGTGCATACTCCAATTTGCGGAAATTTTTTGAATTGGAAAAGGTGGCACAATTTTCTCCTTAAGTTGCCCATCAGGATTAAAAATCCCATCAATAAAAAAGTTTTTAATGTGTCCATTGGCAATATCAAGCAAGCCATAACTACCGATGAATCCTCCGGTTGCTCTCATCTCTGAATTATTTTGAAATAAAAACAGATATTTCCTGGGACCATTTCCACCAAGCAAATCCGCAAGAATATGACTATTGTTTAAAAATAAATCCATAGCACTTAGCAAATCAGGCAGTTGTTGTTTGACTAATAAAAACTTACCCCTTTTATCTTCCGGCAAGTCATCAATTGAAATGCGATCAATGTTTTTTTGGGCTGCATCAAGTTCTTTTTTTGCATCAATTAAATTCTTCTGAGAAATTGTCAGAACATCCAATAAAGAAGAATTATTCTTTTCGGATTTTTCATTTGGATTCTTAAGCTGCGAAACAACTTTTGCAACTTCATTCAATGACTTGCCAGCGGCTGAAAAATGCTTTCCCGCCTCAAGCGCATTTTTTCCCGAAGAAACTTTTGATGCAAACGGAACGAAACGAGTGACATCCAAAAGTGCTCCACCCATACTTTCAAGTTGCTTGGAACCCTCTGAAAAATTTGCAAAAGCCCTATCAAATTGTTTTCCTGAACCTTCAAAATTCTGATGTGAAATGTCGCCAATTGCAGCATTCAGATTCGCCAACCCGTCTGAACTTACTCCCAGCACCTTTCCTCTGAGCCCCAAGCCCTTGCTCGCATACGCCACACTACCCAATCCAAGCAGTGCTACAAACGCCACCATAGCAAATGTCATTAATGATTTGTTTGCGTCAAATTGAAATGCAAAATGTGGAGGAGAAAAAACTTCGCGCCAAGAAAATTTGCAGTCATCTTCCTTATCCTGCCATTTGCTTCTCGAAACCTCTTTTTTTCTGCTTTGGGCACTTTTTTTGGCAATAAGTTCTCGCTCAGCCTGCGCAAGAGCATCCGTGCGCAATTCGTTTTCAAGCCACTGCGCCTCTTCTTCCTCGCGTCTTTTTCTGTCAGCCCAAGCTGCCTGCTCATAGGCTTGATTGCGCTCACGATTAAAATCAGCAATTTTTTTCAATTCCTCCTGATGCGCAATTGCCTGTGAACGTATTCTTTCTTGCCGTTTCTTTTGATCCTCAGTCTTTTGAGCAATCAAAATGGCTTCCTTTTCTTTATGCAGCTTATTAATTTTTTCCAAGACTGCTTTCTGTTGATCCTCTAAACGTTTTTTTTCTACTTCAAGCAAAATTGCGCGCTCTTGATTCTTTTCTTCTCTATCGCGCTTGGCCTGTATCTTTTCCTCCAAAAAATTTGCGCTCAAACCAACATTATTCACGCCGACTGATTGAATTTTTTTCCAATCCAAATCACCAGCTTCATCAACTGGCCTAACATCAAACATCTGAGAAATAATTCTGTTTTTTGACACTCCTTTTATTTTTTATCTTTTATCTTTTTTCTTGAATTTTTTCATAAATCACCAATGTCTCCTTGGCCATCTTGTTCCAGCTATATTTTTTTATTTGTTGATATCCCTTCTCGATCAAATTTAAGCGCAAATTTTTGTCATCCAAAACATTTACAATCCCCTCTGCAAATTTCTCAGCACTATGCGCATCGACATACCAAGCTGCATCCTCAAGGATTTCTCGCATACAAGGATGATCAGATGACACCACCACCGCGCCTTTGGCCATCGCCTCTAATGGCGGAAGTCCAAAACCTTCATACAGCGATGGAAAAACATACGCCTTTGCGAAACGATATAGCACATCCAAATCCTGATCACTGACAAATCCGAGAAAATGCACGCCGACAATATTTTTTTTCAAACAATACGCTTTCAACCGCTGATAAAAAAAATCTTCTTTGCCAACAAGTGCCAATTGCATATCAGGAAAAGTACTTGAAACAATCGCAAATGCATCAATAAGTTGCTGCAAATTCTTATGCGGATATGCATTGCCGACATAAAGCAAATACGGTTTAATTATACCATATTTTTCCAAAATAAGATGCGGCGCAGAAGAAGAAATTCTACAAAGATCATCACACGCTTCATAGGTCACATTTATTTTTGCTTTCGCCTCTGGATATTCTCCAAGAATGTCATTTTTTGTAAATTCCGACACCGCAATGATGCTCTTGGCCCTCTTGATTGCGCTGCTGATTGTCCATTTATACGCAACATATTTGATCCAATACCAAAGTGGATTAAGTTTTGTTGCCCTCAGCGTCGGAAAGTGCACCAAGATCAAATCATGAATTGTGAGAACAAATGGACGACGATACAAAAGCGGCACATTAAAATGCGGAAAATGCACCAGATCAAATTTATATTCACGCAAAAGTCTTGGATATAAAATCTGTTCAGCAAAAGAATACCAACGATAATCCGCCAGCACCTTGGTAAAATTCTTATTAAAAGGTTGATACTCGTCAAAATTTTCTTTGCGCAAAAAAACCACGTATTGATTTTCACTATCAATCGCTTCCAAATGTTCAATAAGTTTTTGAGTATAGCGCCCCAACCCCTTGCCCAAAAGACCAAAGAAGCGCGCATCAATCCCAATTATCATAATAGCTAAGATATAACTAAGATCTTAATTCACAAAAAGCGCTAAAGAATAAAAATTTTTGAAAAATCCACTCGCCGCTCTTTATTTTCTAACTAAAATTTTCCCCCAATCAACACAATCACAGAAAAATTTTAGAGAAAATAAAGGCTTGCTCAATCAATCAGTATTTTTAAAAATTTTATTCATTAGCTTCTTCTATTTTCTATATTTTACCATTTTTTTAACAATAAAAAAAGCCACCTTTCAAGACCCCCCCCTTAAAGATTCCTTGAATCCATAAATGGATATATGGATTTGGAACTTGATTTTAAGATTAATCGAATGTTTATATTTTTTATTTTAAGCTTTGGCTAGTTGGAGTTCGCGGTGAGATAAATATAGGAATATTCCTAAAAACAAGACTGTGTTGAGGGGTGCAAACCAAAATGGATAATGTTGACCAAGCGATTCAAGAACCATAATCATTCCAAGCATTCCAATTGAATACATCGCGCCATTTTTAAGATAAGCATATTTTGTGATAACATCCATTCCGCGGATAGTAAACTCCCTGACCACAAAAGCACCGATGCCGTTTCCAATCAAAATTAGTGGCACGGAAATGGTGAAAGCAAAGGCACCAATCACTCCATCTATTGAAAAAGAAGCATCCAAGACTTCCAAGTATAACAACTTGCTCCAAGCGCTCATCGTGCTCGTCTTGCTAACGAGTTCCTTTTCTTTCTCCTCTGCATTTTTCTTGAATCCATCAGTAATAAAAAACATTGTTGAGCCGATTGAGGCCGAGAGAGCCAACATAGGATTTATTTTAAGTGCCAAATATATAATTACGGTTATAAAAATTGAAGAAATAGCATAAAACCAAGCGCTGCGTTTGTGAATGAAATGTTCCACCAAAAAAGCATATTTCTTTTCTTCCAGAAAAAGCCAGGAAAGCGCCACCAAAAAAAGATAAATTCCGCCACCAAGCAGCAAAAGTGGTTTTGATTTCTCAACATATTCAGTGATCATCGGATCATTTGAAAAAGTGAATTTCCAAAGCTCACCCAATGACAAAGCCGGATTCACCATCCAAACAATCAAAAACGGCAACACGCCGCGAACCACAAAGACTGCCAATATCATTCCCCAAAGCAAAAAGAATTTTCGATATTTTTCCGGCAAAGTCTTAAGCACGTGCGCATTAACAATAGCATTATCAATACTGCTAACAACCTCAAAAATAATAAGCCCAAAAATTACAACGATTGCGCTAAGCATAAAAATTTACAATTAAAAAATATAGAATCCCAATAAATTAACATTTAAAAACACGTTAGATCCATAAATGGATATATGGATCTAATTAATTTAAAGTACAGAGCCATCAATAAAAATGTTTTGTCCAGTAATATCCGATGCTTTTTCAGAGGCCAAAAATAAAACTTCTTCTGCTATTTCTTTTGGTTCAACGAGTTTTCCAGATGAAATATTTGCTAAATTTTTCTCCAGTTCTTCTTTTGGTGCCGTGAGCCAATAGCCAGTATTTACAGCTCCAGGGGAAACAGAATTTGCCCTTCCGAAAGGTGCGAGAAGTTTTGCATATGCTTGCGTTATATTTACCACTCCGGCTTTTGCTGCTGCATATGCCAAGGCGTCATATTGACCATCTAAAGAATATCGACCAGCTATATTCACGATTACGCCAGCTTTTTGTTGTTGAAAAATTTCAATTGCATATTTTGACATACTCATCACTGAAATAAGATTTTGTTGAAGACTTTTCATCCAAATTTCAGCTCCACCATCCCATTCATCCCCATCAATATATCTTCCCGCATTATTAACCAATATATCAATCCTTCCAAATTTTTCTTTAGCTTTTTCCACAACATTTTTGGCATCTTTGTCACTAGTCAAGTCAGCTTGAATAATAAGCACACATCCTCCAAAAGCATTTATTTGAGCAGCAACTTCTTCAACTCCTATCTTATTTTCTTTGTATGTAATTACTACATTTGCACCCTCCCTAGCAAAAGCCAAGGCAATTTCTTTCCCAATTCCACTCGAAGATCCTGTTACTATAATAATTTTATCTTTAAACATACTCTTTTTTTATTTTTTTAAAATTATTTTTACCTGAATCCATAAATGGATATATAGATTTGAACTATATCCTTATTCAAATAAATTTTTAATAAATCTATGATGACTATATTTATCAAGCAAACTCTCGTACGTTAAATTATTTTTTCTTTTATTTTTATTTTCAATTTCTGAAACTCTAGTCTTAAGCCAAGTTGTATATTTTTCATCTCCCTTATGCAACCATTTGTCGGTTGCGTGAATTGTTTGACTAGCAACCTTTAATTTATTTTTTATTTCATCATAACTTTTATTATCTAAAAGCATTCGCGCAATTTGAATTCTACGCGCCATCATTAAGGATTCACTGGAGGTAAACAACCCCAAGAAAAAATCCACTATTTCCTGTTTGGTTTTTAATTTTAAAATCACATCAAACAAGCTATCTATTGCTTGAAATTTTTCTTTTGGATCAATTGTGTGTGGTTTTACTTTTGACATTAATGTTTTTTATTCTTGCTAATTCTAATTTTGAATCCATAAATGGATATATGGATTCAAACATACGATAACAATTTTTGTGTTTATTTTTCTTATAGCCACTCTTTCATCATTTTTATAACTTCTCGCCTATAAGCATAATATTTAGGATCATTTGTTTGAGGCTCTTTTTCTAAATTTTTTTCAATCGTTTCAATATCCTCTAGATTAAGCCCGCCTGCATCAATCAAATATTTCAAATCATTAATGTCATAATTTCTCAAAGATTGAAGCTTATAATATGCAGTCTTTGCAGGATGAGCCAGGTTTAAAGTTCTGCCTTGGTATTCAACAACTTCTGACTCAAACCACTTAGCAGGTAAAGCATCCCCACTTTCATTTAATGGCAAGCCCTGTTTATTTCTTCTTATCTTATGAACATTTATAAAACTCAATGACTTGTCTTTTTGAATCAAGCCATCTCCGTCAACAGCTATAATCCAAAATAAATAAGTTGGAGCCTCAGAAAACTCTCTTGCATCTACGCGCTTCATTACCATCGTTTCCCTTCTTTGAGTATTCAAAGTTGCAAATAATCCAAATCCTTTGCTTTCAACTAATTGTTGCAATTTTTCTAACTGACTGTTTTCCACAGCAACATCCAAATCCCTGTGCTCGCCTATATATTCACCTCTTAGTAATGAAACACTTAGACCACCATCTATTGCCCAGCTTACATCTGAGCCTTCAAACAGTTTCACAACTTCAGCAACCATTGAATCCAACTGTTCTTTTCTGTCAGGGGATAATTCAACTCTTTCTCCTTCCTCTGTTATTTTTTTCTTTTCAAAACCACCCCGAAAAGGAAATGGCTGAAATTCATTTTTCTTTGTCTTTTCTTTTTTTGTAAAAATTTGTTCGAATTGATTTCCCATAGATTCAAATAAATGTATTTACGTATTTCATTTTAAATCCATAAATGGATATATGGATTTAAATCTAATTCTTTTGATAGATAGTTTAAAGTTTAATAATATTATATCACACATTTACCCTTTCATTTTTTCAAAAATAGACAGTGTCTCGCGGGCTGATGTTCGCCAGTTGAAACGAACCGCTTGCCTGAGTCCCTGATTTGAAAGTTGTTGATGAAATTCGCGATTAAGAAGAACTTCTTTCATCGCCAAATACAATTCGTCTGGTTTATCAGGATCAATCATCACGGCTCCCTGATCAACAACTTCTGGCAGCGCGCTACAGTTGGAAGTTATAACAGGCACGCCGCAGCGCATCGCCTCAAGCACTGGGATGCCAAAACCTTCAAAAAAAGATGGGTACACAAAAAGTGAAGCCAAGGTGTAAGTTGCCGCCTTGTCTTGATTTAAAATACAACTAGTAAAAATAATGTCATTGGTAAATTTAGCATTTCGCATTGTTTGCAAAATATTATCAATTTTCCAACCCTTCCCACCTGCAATCACGAGTTTATATCTGTCCAATTGTGGATTGTTCAAGGAACGCAATTGATCATACGCTTTCACGATTGCTGCAATATTTTTTCTTGGTTCAATTGTCCCGAGATAAAAAATAAAATTAAAAGGCAAATGATATTTCTCTTTAACCTCGATAAGCTTCGGATCATTACGATCAAGTTGCATCATTTCATAAGGAGCACCATTATAAATGCGCTCGATTTTTTTTGGGTTAATTCCATAGCGCGAAATAATGTCGGCGCGCGACGAATCCGAAACTGCAATTATTTTTTCTGCGCGGCGACAAAGAGTGCGAGGATTAATAAAATGATGCCAAGCGCGACGCTTAAATGAAAATGTTTCAGGAAAAATTTCATACGAAAGATCATGGATCGTCAGAATCAATTTTGCTTTTGCAGAAAGCGCGACAAAATTAATGTTGGGCATAAAGAAAAGATCAACCCCGCCGAGCATCTTATCAATATGTGGCCAACGCAAATACCAAAAACAAAAATTCAATAACTTGTTTGGATAGTTGAAACGTTTCACGCTGACATTTTTGAACTGCGCAAAAATACGCTCATCGAAATGAGAATCATTATATGAGTTTAGAAAAAGAATATACTGATTTTTTTTGTCCAATTCAAAAAGATTTTCCAACAAATTGATCGTGTATTCTTCAACTCCAGTTCTTTTTCCGTCACTCAGGCAACGTATGTCGATTCCAATTCTCATTTTTCTACTTTTTACTTTATGAACCTTATGAACTTTACAAACTTTTTCACGTCCTTTTAGCATACTCCAATGCTTGGCATCAGCCAATATTGACCCCGCACTAACTTTGTATCATAATAATTTTTTATAAAAATATATCAAACAAAACAACAAAATTGGCTGAAAGTTAGTGCGGGGCGTCTTCTATCCAATAGCTTGGAAACACTTAACTAAGGAATTTGGGGTTTTAAAGTCTATGCCCATGTGCAGTCTTTCAGTATTGTAAAATTCA
>LBTZ01000009.1 GCA_000992325.1 Parcubacteria group bacterium GW2011_GWD2_38_11
TTCAAATAGTAAGTTCCTCTAATCAGTGTTTGCTATTAAGTTTTTCTAAAACGTATAGCAATCTTAACAAAGTATTGTTTTCTTGTCAACCCCGTTAGAGATTTCAAAAGTAAACTCAAATAATACGTATATTTTGAGAGATAAAGTACAATATTCAGACTAAACAATAAATGTGAAATCTCTAACGGGGTCAACCCCAGGACACATTTGCTTTTTTATCCTCGTTTTTTATCTTTTTGGCTCAAGTAAGGCTTCATTTGACATCATCCTTGATTTCCACACTTACTCGCTGGGCATATTGAGGTATGCGTGAAACAAATGTTGGCTGAAATTCAACATTTACGCTCTTTATCGTTGAATATTTCCGCAAAGTCGCTGCTAATTGATCATCTGACTTACCCAGCAATTCCATTTTTATTTGCTCCTTGTCTATAACTGGTATATTTGTTATTTCACCATACACCTTCAATTTGAGAATATTTTTCTCAAAATCAGCATCTACTGTTCCATATTCTATTTTAGAGATATCCCTTTTAACATCTAATGATTGTTCTTCATTTGTCATAGATTGCACCATTATTTCTCTTACATCATTTTCAGAAAAAACCAATGCGTAAACGGATGCCACTACACCATATTCAAATACACTCACCATATCACCTACTTTCACATCAGCACTTGATTTTATAATTGTAATTTTTTCAGCTTGCCCAAGTGCTATTTCACCATTCCTCAACTCATCATTAATCACTTGTGCAAGTTTATCTTTAGCAGCAGCTTCTGTTTTTTGCTTTGCATTATCAATATCACTCTGACTAACAGCACCCCCAGCTGTTTCACCCTCAATTGATCCACCCGTCATTGATTCAGTTGACTTAGCATAAAATTTTGCATATTTTGGTCCATCTTTAAATCCAGGAATAGTAAAGTCAGTGGGCTCAAGATTATATTCAGGTCCTGGCTGATCAGCTATTATCTCCGCCTCGATTGCACCTGGTTTAATCTCTCCAGCAATAGTTGTTGTTCCAGGAACAACAACATTTTTCACGAGGCGAAATATTTTGCCATCTTTTGATTCAAGTCTTGTTGTGGCAATCAATGTCTGTGGAGAGTTATCGTATTCATTATAAATAACAACACTGCCATGAGCCTTCTTGCCCGCAACCGCAGACCCACCCCTCACTTCATATGAAAGGGTAATTGTTTCTTCCTTATTAATTGTATGAATTGGAATATTTAATTGATCAACCCCGACAAAATCACTACTACCGCTTAAATCAAGATCCATCTTACTTTTCGTGATATTTGGTTCAATAATTATTTTTGCGCTAGGCAAAAATAAATACACAGCCACACCCACAAAAGCAAGCGTGCAAAGTCCTGTAAATATTAGAAATATTTTTTTTATCTTCCTTTCGCCGCCAGAAATTGGAATCGCAAGCTCTTTTACATTTCTTTCCTTTGTCGCATACATCTTTTCCAAACTTTTTTCTTTTTCAGAATCAAGATGCTTTTTATGTCCCAAACCAGCAACCACCTGCGGCCTATGCCCAACTGCCATACGGGATTGAGCAACCCTGTGGGCTGGAACTTGCGGTGTCTTATGATGTAAGGATTCCCTCTTTTTTTCCGAAGGTGAAATTGAATTAATATGAATGCGTTTTGAAGTAGTTGGGATGATCACAGATGTCTGGGATTTTTCCTTGCCAGTACTCGCAGCCAAATCATAGAAATCATTTGATCCAACATCCTTTAGTCTGATTTGTTTTTTTTGCTGGGCCTTAATTATTGTTTTTGGAATTTCATAGTGAAGCGCTTCTTCCACTTCTTCTTCATCTTTATTATCCATAACTGATTCCAATCCATCAACAGTGCTGCGCACATCAATTCCACAGCGCTCAGCCATCGATGCTCCAATTTCATCTTGCGTAACAATGATAATGTGCTTGTCAACCTTGTCAGCTTCACGTTTTAAAAGTTTCAAATTAACAATGCTTTGAAGAAAAATTGCACGTTTTGGTACCACAAAATAATTATCCGTGGCCATAGATTTATTCAGTCGGTCAATCACTGATGAGATCTCCTCTTCCAAGTCGATGTAAAATGTCTGATGCATAGCATTAAATTAAAAATGAAAATATCAAAATGCAAAGTGACATTGTAAAATTTAAAATTTTATAATTTCAAAATTATTTTTAAATTTTTTATATGTCATTTTGATTTTTGATTTTTAAATTTTGCATTATTCAGTCCTGCATTGTTTGTAAAACTCTTCTAAGTATTCCAGACATTACCTTTTCCTCACCAGTCACATCCATCACTAAATTTGCCAACCCCATTGGCGTAACATCTTGAGGATTCTTAAGCTCATTTGTTTGATCCACAATACGTACTACATCGCGAGGTTGCAAATAATTTACAGTTGGAGATTTCGAAAATGGCAAACTCCGAACCCATTCGGTAGTAAGCAATATTTTTTTTATACCAGGCAAGCCGCTACCACCACCGCAAAGCAATATTTTGGATGGCAAAACATCACTGCCAGCAAATTCAGAGAGTGAGAGCTCCACACCACTAAGCCACACCGCCGCATCGCTTTGCAAAATTTGCTCCACCTTTGAACTCACATCTGCGCCCAACTTTCCTTCGGCATATTTTATTTTCAATTCCTCAGCCTCTTCAAAATCAATTCGAAGTTCCTGAGCCAATTTTTTGGTAAAAGCTCGCCCACCAAATGCAAACATCTTGGTACCTTCAAGCCCACCATTTCTCACAACCGCAATATCTGTCGTTCCTCCACCTATATCAATAAATATTGCGCTAAAATCTAGCGCATCGTCATAATCAACACTTCGCGCAACAGCATATGGTTCTGCTGCAATACTGAGCAAATCAATATTAAGTTCATCAGCAATCGCCTGCAGCGCGCCCAAATGAATCATAGGAGCATAAGCATTAAAGATACTAACTGACACATCCCTACCCTGAAAGCCAATTGGATTTGTAACTTGATATCCATCAATGCGAACATCCACAATAGCAGCATTAATAAGTTTTACCTCAATATCTTGTCCAGTTTCCCAGGCAATCTGCTCCTGAATTCTTTCGTATGCCTTGGTTTGAACTTTTTGAATAATATTTTTAAGCTCCGGAAAGTCTATGCGTGAATCGGGATTGCCACGCTCATAATGCACTGTCGTGGTTGTCCCCTTAACCAACTCACCAGCAATACCAACGATTGCCTTCTTAACTTTTTTTATTTTAGCTTTTTCAAGCGCCTTACTAATAGAAATTTTACAAGTCTCTATCACCCCTGAAATGTCAGACACTGCGCCGCTTTGCATATTTCCCTTTTTTTGCCTTTCTTTTCCAACACCAACAACATAGCCGATCTTATCTTCGGAATCAATCTGAAAAACCAATGCCTTAGCAACTTCAGTACCAATATCAAGAGCCAAATAATATTCAGCGTTGTTTTTCGAAAATATTTTAGAAAAAATAGACATAACTCAATAAATCTCAATGTCAAAATCTTAAATCTCAATAAAATCCTAATTTTTTTATTGTTAAGTCATTTTGTCATTTATTTGACATTTGACATTTAGATTTGAGATTTTAAAACTTTTTTATCTAATAAACTTAATGATTTTATCAAAACTTATTAATCTGCAAGTTTATTTCTTCTTCGGTTAGGAGTCCTTTCTGTCCGCCATATTCCGTCACAGAATTACTGCTGTTTGCGATACCCCATCTTAAAGATTCTGAAAGATCCTTCCCCTTCAAATGAGCTGCAAAAAATCCACTTGTAAACGCATCGCCTGCACCAGTACTATCAACCACCCCTTTTTGCATCACCGCATCAATATGGAGTACGGTAACTCCATCATAAGCCCAAGCACCTCTTATTCCATCAGTAACTGCCACTATTTTAGCTCCAATTCCATACAAAGTTTTAACCAAATATTCCTCCTCTTCCAGCAACTCCTGCAGAACATTGTTGTCATATCCATTAATAATCTCTATTGCCTCATCCTTGTTTACAAACAATACCTCACAGACTGATATTGTTTGAATTATTTTTTTAACATCAGTGTGAATTGTTTTTTGACGAGGATTAAAAGCGAGATTAACATTTTTCTTTTTTGCAAATAAAATAATCTCATCCGTAATTTTCTGCCAATCACCACTCAAATCTCCAATAAATATCCACTCTGGATTTCCCATTCTGTCGGTATCAAATTTTAATTTTTTATTTGCAATATGACTTGAAAAGATAATCCTATCACTACTTTTTTCATCAACAATTATTGCGGACAAATCACTCGCACAATCATTTTCCATTTTAACCGCTTGCATTTTAACACCTGTTTCTCTTAATTCTTTCGTAATCCACTTACCCACAGCATCATCCCCAATAGTCGTATACGCCATAACATCAACCCCAAGTCTTGAAAGTCCAACCGCAACATTGACACTATTACCACCAAGCGTTTCAAAGCGCTGCTCTATGGCACATTTTCCTCCAAGCTCAAATGCAAATTTTTTTTGAGACAAAACATCTTCCGGAGTTTCCAAAACAACTCCCTCATTTGTGGGAAAGAAAATATCCTGGCAAATCGAACCAATTGTAATAACCTTAACCATTTTTGTACTTTTTGTGATTATTTGTATTTGTAACCTATGCCTTTATTTCCTGTTCAATCTTCATCAAACGATTATATTTGCAAAGCCTTTCTCCTCTCGACAATGATCCAGATTTGATAAATTCAGCCGCGGTACCTGCCGCCAAATCAGCAATAAAATCATCCGTGGTTTCTCCAGAGCGATGTGAAATCATAATTTTCATTTTATTTTTTTTGGCCAAGCGTATGCATTCAAGTGTTTCAGAAAGACTGCCGATTTGGTTAACTTTAATAAGCACTGCATTACAAGATTTTTCCTTAATTGCTCGCTCAACACGCTTTACATTTGTCACCAATAAATCATCCCCGACTAACAAATTTTCGCTAAGAACATTTTTTGGAATTCCATCCAAGATTTGTTTTCCAGCAATTTTTTCAGTCATAATTTTCCATCCCTCCCAATCATCCTCAGCTAAACCATCTTCAACTGACACAACATGATATTTATCAATCCATTCTCTATACATATTAATCAGACGCTCGCGCTCCAAGTGCGCACCCTCCGGTTTAACCAAATAATGTTTTTCCTCTTCATCATAAAAATTGCTCGCAGCCGCATCGATCCCCAGATTAATTTCGCTGCCTAAAGTATAGCCACTTTCTGTGATAGCCTGATTAATAATTTCCAATGCTTGTGTATTACTTTCCAGCTTTGGAGAAAAACCTCCCTCATCACCAACGCCACTACTATTATGACCGGCTTCGATGATTTTCTTGAGTTTATGAAATATCTCACTACCAGCTCTCAATTGTTCCTTAAATGTTTTAATCCCGGTTGGAATAACCTTAAACTCTTGAATACTAAGTCCGCTATCACTATGCATTCCACCATTAAGCACATTAAACATCGGCACAGGAAGTTTAGGCTTTGTATTTAAACCGGAAATTTCATTGATGTATTGATAAAGTGGAATTTTTTTTGCCTTAGCAACTGCCCGACAAACAGCCAAGGAAACACCCAGAATAGCATTTGCACCAAGGCGTGCTTTATTTTCACTACCATCAAGTTCAAGCATAATTTCATCAACAACCAACTGCTGGGAGGCATCCTTTCCAATAAGTGCATCCTTAATTTTTGTGTTAACATTTTTTACTGCCGTAAGAACGCCCAGTCCGCCATAGCGCTGAGCATCTCCATCTCTAAGCTCGAGTGCTTCAAATTTTCCCGTGGATGCTCCAGAGGGAACAGCTGCAACAGCGCTTTCTCCGCCACTCAAGAAAACTTCAACCTCCACAGTGGGATTACCACGTGAATCTAAAATTTCCCTAGCAATAATATTTTTAATTTTCAACATATTTCTTGCCCCGTTAAATTCTCCTTTGGCGAGTATTTAATTGGGGTACGACTTAACTCTTATTTAACTATGCAAACGAATCCAGACAAATATTTGATGCAATGGATCAAAAGAAACCATTAGCGCCAACAATAAAACATAGTAAGCGGAAAGATATTTCAATGTTATTTCATATTGATCATGATTTGATAATAACCTTTCTGTGTTTTTAATGTTTATTTCTCGAGCTTTAAAAATAAATTTAATATGAATAGATGCGATCGTTATTATTGATAGCACTAGCAGGATGAAAGCTGGGGCAATAAGACTGTTATATAAAAAGAATGTTCCGAAAAAAAACAATGGCAAAATCCAGAATGTCTCCTTATCCCAAAAATCACTTTCTTTTATGAAATTTTTAAGACTGGAAAAATATAAAAATGGAATAGAAATAAAATTAATGCAAAGACCTATAGAAAAAACAACCACAGTCACCCAATTATATGCACCAAAATAACTACCGGGTGCAAACACATTCAAATTATTAAGTAGAATAAACAAGATTCCCAAAAATAACAAAGCTTCTGAAATATATAGTCCAATTATAGAAATTGGATCAACCTGCCTAAGCTCACTTATTGATATTTTTCTGTTAAGCACTCCTATATCACCAGCTTTAAATTGAGGACTACTCATAATTAAATTTTTTGTATTTAAACATTTTCTCTTGCTTCAGTATAACACATTTGACAGTAAGAATTCAAACAAGCTCCACCGAAAACAAATCGCGATTGCAAATATTTTTTTAATTCCCAATAAGTTAGCTTTAAATCCTGTTTATCAATTTTGATATTTTTAAATTTTAGCTATCGAATGCACTGCAGTATCACCTTCCAATTTATTTTTACTTTTTTAATCGCAACGCTTCAATTCCAGGCATTTGATTTCCACCTAAATATTCCAACATTGCACCACCGCCAGTTGAAACAAAAGATATTTTATCCATAAGGTTATTCTCTTCCAAAACCTGGACTGATTCTCCGCCTCCAATAAGCGTAAACGCATCACTCTCCACAACTGCATCCAAAATTTCACGTGTCCCAATATCATAGGGCGATTGCTCAAATTTACCCATTGGACCATTCCAAACAATCACCTTAGATTGCGCAATCACTTCCTTAAATCTTTTAATCGTTGCTGGTCCAATATCAAGGCGATCATCAGCAAAGTCAATTGGCAAAATAACTTTTTGTGAAAAAGCTATACCCTGATCAATGGCTTCATTGGCTATTTTTCCGCCAACCAAAATGTGCGCATAAGCGCCTTCAAATCTCTTTATGAGTGGCAATTTGGTTTCAATCTTAGCCCCGCCAATGATAGCAGTTGCCGGACTTTCCGGCTCATGAATAACTCGATTAAGATTCTTGATTTCTTCTTGAAGCCGAAGTCCGGCATAACTCTCAATATATGCAGTAACCCCAGTAACCGACGCTTGATCGCGATGACAAACGCTAAATGCATCATTCACAAAAACATCAAAATTTTCGGCAAGTTTTTTGGAAAATTCGGAATCATTTTTTTCATCACCGTCATAAAAACGAACATTTTCCAAGAGAATAATCTCTCCGGGCGCAAGATCTTCCAATGCTTTTGTAACAGAACCACCGATACAATCATCAACAAAAACAATCTTTTTTTCCAATATCGTCTCGAGTTCATCCTTAATTTGCCCAAGAGAAAAATCACCATTCTTCTTGCCTTCAGGACGACCAAGATGCGAAATTAATGCAATTTTTGATCCTACTTGAGCTGACAAGTGATCGACGGTTTTTTTACATACTTCCAATTTAAATTTTTCTTTAACGTCGCCATTTTCAATTGCAACATTAAAATCCGCTCTAACTAAAATTTTTTTATTAAGAAAGGTCCCTTCTTGAATTTTTTTAATATCCATATCCAAATAATTTTAAATTTTAAATTTTAAATTCGTGCGTAGTGCGTAGCACGGGCGCTATCTTCCCATACCAAAAATAGCAATCACAACACCGACAAGTGCAGTCATCATTGTGAAAATCCAAGCACGCATAACAATTTTGCATTCCGGCCAACCTTTTGCCTCAAAATGATGATGGAGCGGCGCCGCCAAAAAAACCTTACGATGAAAAAATTTCTTGCTAGTCAATTGGATCGCGACACTCCCAGATTCAAGCACATAAATAAACACGATCAAAAAAAGTACCAGAGCCGAATTAGTAAGCATAGCAATAACACCAAGTGTTGTGCCCAAAGACATCGCTCCAGTGTCGCCCATCATAAAACGAGCAGGCGCGATATTGAACCAAAGAAAAGCCAATGTCACGCCGGACATAGCGCTACAAAATGCAGCAAGATTAACTTTGTTTTCAAAAAAAGCAATGATTGCAAAGGAGAAAAAAGCAAGCAACAAAATCCCCCCATTTAATCCATCCAACCCATCTGTTTCATTTGAAGAAACAGCTGAAAATAAAATCACAAAAATAAAAAGTGGAATATACCAAAGACCTATTGAAAAATCTCCGAAGGCGGGAATGTGCAAGACGTCCCAGCCAAGCTTATAATAAAACCACCAACCACCAGCTGAGGCGATAGCGATGAGCCACCCAAAGCGCATCGCAAAGCGCATTCCTCCACCTTTATTACTTCCCCAACCACGAACACTCATCACATCATCAAAAAGACCGAGAACTCCAGCTGAAGCAAGTGCAAAAAGTGGCAACCAGACTTCTTTGCGACTCAAGAAATCAAGTCTGGCAAGAAAATTTATACCAAAAAATTGTGCCAAAAATGGAAAGATGAAATGAGAAGAAAATGCGAGAATAATAACAGTAGCCCACATAATAACCCCTCCCATTGTGGGTGTTCCTGATTTATGTGCATGCAATTGACTAACAAATGTCAGTTTCTCACCATTAACATCCTTGCTTTTAATCTTTATTCCAAATTTATATTTATAAAGCAAATGCGTCCAAAGAGGCGTAATCGCGAAAGCCAACAAAAAAGCAAGGAGTCCCGTAATCAGAACCTTAAGCACATTGACCACTTCTGGAATTGTTTGAATTTGAGCAAATTGCATAAAAATACAAGTTTATAAGGTTATAAAGTTTATAAGGTTTATAAAGCTATAAAGAATTCTTTTTTACTTTCTACTTTATGAACTTTAGGAACTTTCGAACTCGCGCTTGCGCGCTACCTCCACATATACGATTCGAGTGTCCAATTAATTGCAGTGCGAATATCTTGCCAACGCTGAGGATCATCCAAGACAACCACAATAATACGATGTTTTGTGCTAGGATCAGAAACGGCCATCAACAGTGAATATCCAGCCATAGGAGTAAAGCCAGTTTTTCCACCGTGCACATTTGGAATCTGATCAAGTGCAAGATCGGTGTTTAAAATGGTGTGTTCAATTTTTCCATCCAATGAAGTCACGATTGAATTGTTTGGCATACGAAACATTTTCCAGATAGTGTCATAACGAAGTGAATATGCAGCGATGCGAGCAATGTCATATGCAGAAGAATAACATTTGGCAGCAGCTTTTTCATCATCAAGATCAAGCCCTGAAGCTGTGCAAAATTTTGTGTCAACCAATCCTAATTCTTTGGCTTTTTTATTCATCAAATCAGCAAATTCTTCCTCTGTTCCTGAGATATGTTTTCCAAGTGCGAGTGCTGCATCATTTGCACTATTCATTAACATTGCTTGAAGCAAACTTTTGACACTGATTTTTTCGCCAAGCTTAAGACGCGGACTTATGCAATATCCGCTGCGAGGACAACCTATTTTTGTGAGTGATGCAATTTGCCGCTGAGTGCGTCCTTCATTGTAATGCAAAATCGTTCCCGTGTCTCCATCAATAACAACCGATGCGTGAGCACTGGACAAAACAAGGTCACTAACCCCCTCTTTGCGCACAGGTTGATATTGCGGATCATCCACCGCCTGCGCTTTTAACAATTTAATCGTCTCAGGTTTCTTTTCAGTTTCCACACCCTGAACCAATCCTTGAATACTTTTATTTTCAGTTGAAAAATCAGCCTGCACTTGCCTTCCTCCTGCCCAACTTTCGTGAAAAAGCAAAAAGGAATTAAGTGGGAAAAATACGATCATTAAAATGGTTGCCCCTATACCCATTTACTTTTCAATTATTGAATTAATTCTCTCATCTACTGAAAGTATACCATACTCTGGAAGATTTTTCACGGATTCAATCCCCAACTTCTTAAGAAAATCAAATGTAATCGCATAAACATAGCCTCGAGAATCATTTGGGTTGTCACTTCGTTCAATAAGCCCCCTTAAAAGCAAGTTTCTGAGTGTATAGGCGCAATTAACACCCCTAATTGCCTCGATTTCCGTTTTCGAAATTGGACCGCGATAAGCAATTATTGAAACAACCTCCAGAGCAGCATTCGACAATGAATCTTGAAGCTCACTTTTGACCAATTTTTCAATAAACTCAGCATTTTCAGGATTAGAAACTAACTGAATCTCTTCACCTTTTACAAGGATCATTAACCCACTTTGCTCGTCACGATATTTTTCGAAAATAACAGCAAGGGCCTTCTCCAAATCCTCACTTTCAACTGACAAAATTTTTATCAGTTTAGATTTTTTAATAGGTTCGCCACTTATAAAAAGAACACTTTCGATAACGGATGTTAGTTTATTTTTTTCCATATATTTAAAAAATTGATATTTTAAATTTATTTACTGTCTATATGTTTAAGATTTATCTCTGAAAACAATTCCCCTTGCTCCACGTGGATGATTCGTTGCTTTACCAATTCGAGCATTGCAAGAAAAGAAACCACGATTTCAACCTTATCTTTTGCATTTGCAACAAGCTCGGAAAATGATGTTTGCACTCGATCCCTGAGAGTGTTTTGCAAATGAACAATTCTATCTTCCAAAGTCAAAACCTCTTTTACCATTTCCTCTTCCAATTTTTCTTGAACCGGAATTTCGCCCAACACCTTGGCAAAAGCTTTTTGCAAATCCCCTGCGACAATATTTTCTGGCGGATAAAAAAGTGTCGTCAAGCCCAAGAATCCTTCTCGCGCAAAACTTGCCTTTGGGGAATCAAAAATAGTAGCAATCTTTGCCGAAGCATCTTTAAATTTTTTATACTCCGCCAGCTGATATTCCAAATCCTTAATTTCTTCCTCTTCTTCTTCGGTAAATTCAAGCATTGGCAATAATGCTTTGGATTTAATCAAGATAAGTCGCGATGCCACCGACAAAAAATCAGCCAGATGAGCAAGCGTGATGTCTCTGGCCTGAGTGATGTATTCCAGATATTGGTCTGCGATTTTTGCCAAACTAACACGAGTAATATCAAGTTTTTCTTGCTCTGTTAATTGCAAAAGCAAATCCAATGGACCTTCAAATTGTTCGAGCTTAATGTGATATGCCATAATAATTCCCAATCAATAACCAAAATATTTCAATTCTTATTTTTAAATCAAGCTCTAGATAATTTTGCTGCGCATTTTATCTCATCTTCGCTTTTATTATCCACCAGAGTAAAGGCTGGATACAATGCAAGCAAAATCACTAAGGCAAGAAATAAGAACATTGCTTTTACCGGAAAAACAACCAGCAGCATTGCAGAAACAGCTGTCGCAGCAATATAAGCGACACTTCGCGAGGTTCTGAAGAAACTTATGATGTCCATATCATCACCATCAATTCTCTTGTAAAAATAAGAGTCGCGCAATGTCTCTACCATCGCAGCACCTATTCTCGTCATAAAAAGCACCATCCCCCAAATAAAAACTGATGTGCTTGTCACGAAAAAAATACTCAGTGTTGAAGTAGCCATCACAAACAAGGCAAAGATTATCATTTCTTTTTCTCCAATTTTTTTATCCGCAATTATCCCAACTGGATAATTGATCAAAATAAAAGGTATCAACATTATAGTAAAGATAACTCCAATCTGACTCCACGACATTCCCAAATCAAGCAGATACAGTGGAGTATACACTGTCATCAGTGCATAAAAAAATTCCAACACAAACGACACCCAATATATGCGCATCAAGTTTTTGTTCACAAATATTTTTTTCACCAAATCCCTGATGGTTATATTCCCATTAAATTTGTTATTGCCCCCACGTAATCCAACCAGGCCGATAACAAAAATTATCATACTGATAATCATCGACAAAAAGAAGAGTCCTGAATAATCATACGCCTCCAAAATATGAGTAGAAAGAATCGGCCCAAGCATAAAGCCAGCACTGATGATCATCAAATGAAGTCCTCGTATTCTGCCTGATTTTCTGTCTTCAGAATAAGATTCCATAATGATATCCAACACCACATACATCAAATAAGATGTGATGATGTTTATCATCAACAAGAATATTCCAAATATAGACGGCGGAACCATAATAAGCACTGCCATAGCAAAAATTTGCAAAAAGAACAGCAAGAAAAAAGTTGTTGATTTCCCCAGGCTCTTTATGAATTTATGCATATTCAAAAGACCAAGCAGTGAAACCACATACGCCAAGAAATAAAAAACACTCACATTCTCGCTACCCAAAGACAATTTGAAATAAGACGATTCAACGTAAACGAGAAGTGATTGAGAAAAACCGAGCAAAAAAGAAACAAATGTTATCAATTTCAATTTACCATCATTAAGCTTTTCCTTGTGTTTTTTATTTGCCATTATTTCTTGCCCCATTAAATTCGCCTCTGACGAGCACTTAACGGGGATAAATATTTGTTTTTTGTTTAATGAAGAATGATTTATATTACTTTTTTCTTTTTCGTGACAATTTTAATGCCAGCTTCAGTAAGTTGTTTTTCATCCAAAACACTTGGAGCTTCCATCATCGGATCTTCAGCTTCTCCTGTCTTGGCAAAAGCAATGACTTCTCGAATATTTGGCTCATTCTGAAGAATCATTACCAATCTGTCAACACCAGGTGCAATTCCTCCGTGTGGAGGTGCTCCATATTTAAATGCTTCTAACATATGACCATAATCTCTTTGCACATTTTCTTCAGAAATTCCCATAATCTCCAGAACCTTGCGAAGTGCTTTCGGTTCGTGATTCCTAATACTTCCACCACCCGCCTCATAGCCATTAAGAACAACATCGTATTGGGTCGTAAGAATATCTCCAATATTTTTCTTATTCATCAAATCTTCCATAAATTCAGGTTTCGGACGAGAAAACGGATTATGTGTAAATGTCCAACCGGTTGATGATTCTTCATCTTTTTCAAAAAATGGAAAGTCTACCACCCAACAAAATGCGAGCAGATTTGGATCATTTTTGTCTTCTCGAATGTCTGGCTTATCATTGCCGTATTTCTCCATCGATTCCTTATATGAAAAACGTGGAAAAGGAATTTCTTGAATTCTTTTTTCTGGAAATTGAGTTTGCACAAGTTCAATAAGCATTTTTTCAACAATATTCATCACATCCTCTTGCTCAACAAAACTCATTTCCATATCCAATTGAGTGAATTCCGGTTGTCTGTCCCCGCGAGTGTCTTCATCACGAAAACATCTGGCAATTTGAAAATATTTTTCAATTCCAGCAACCATCAACAACTGTTTATATTGTTGGGGTGATTGCGGAAGAGCATAAAACTTTCCCTTATATATTCTGGATGGAACCACATAATCCCTTGATCCTTCTGCAGTGGTTTTTCCAAGGATAGGAGTTTCAACTTCAATAAATCCTTGATTGCCAAGAAAATCTCTAAAGAATTTTACAACTTTGTATCTGGTCAAGATGTTATTCCTCATTCTTTCCGATCTAAGATCCAAATAACGATATTTTAATCTAATTTTTTCATCAACATCCTTGGTGTCTTTGGCAATTTCAAATGGCGTAGTTTTTGCCTCATTCAAAATATTTATCAAAGTAACTTCCAATTCTACTCCACCAGTTGGCGAATCTTCTTTTCTAGCGCTCACTGGGCGCTCCTTAACCAAGCCTTCCATTTCAATCACAAATTCACTGCGCAGTCTCTTGGCGTTATCATGAGCCTCCATATGATCAGGGATGACAACGGTCTGGATAATTCCACTACGGTCACGCAAATCAATAAAAATCAATTTGCCATGATCACGACGAATATGAACCCAACCCTGAAGCTTAACAGTTTTTCCAATAAATTTAGGAGTGTCAACAATATTTGTTCTTTGCATATATTTTAAAATTAAATTAACCCAACAATTCACTCACTCGCCGGGCAAGATCACTGGGAACCAATCGTGTTTTTTCATAAAAATCACTGACACCCATATCTCGCACCGGCTGAATATCTTCCTCAATTAATGATGCTGATATCACAATTATAGGAATATTTTTGGTTTTATCATCCAACTTAAGACGTTTAATGATTTCCTCTCCACCCATCGCAGGCATAGTCATATCAGTGATAATCAAATCATATTGGTTTTCAGTTGCAAGTTTACTACCCCAAGCACCATTTTTGGCATATTCAAGACAAAAACCATCACTTTCCAATTTTTTGCCAAACATTTCCAGGAAAACTTCCTCATCCTCAATAAAAAGAATTTTTTTGCCAACACATTTATTATCAATATTTTCACCGCCTGAGCGCTCCTTATTTTTCTTTTGCTCGCTATATTCATTCAAAAGTCTTTGCACCTCAGCCACAAGCTCAGAAGGGCTATATTGCGTCTTTCCTATAAAATCATTGGCACCATTTTCCCTGGCCTCTTTTTCATTATCAGTCTTATTAAGATTGCTCAATATGATTATTTTCAAATCACTGCTATATTGCGTATTGCTGCGAAGCTCCTTTAACACGTCCATTCCGCTCATTTCGGGCAACACCATATCCAAAAGAATAAGGTCGAATTTATCCTCAAGGGCAAATTTTAAAACTTCTTTTCCCGTAACAGCATTAACAACTTCAAATCCAGCTGATTCGAATTTTTTTTGATATATTTCAGCGATCATTGGATCGTCCTCAACAAGCATTATTTTGGTCATAAATTAAGCTTTTTTGTTATTTTTACTGCTTTTTAGTATTTAAAGTATAGCGAATTCAAAGGAAAAAAGCAATACATTGGGTTAAATAATTTTCAATTTTCAATTCACAATTTTCATTAAATTTTCAATTTCTTAATTTTCAAACTTGAATTCGAATTTGGTCATTGTATCATTGGGATTTTATTGGAAATTGGAAATTGATCATTGGAAATTTGGAAGCCCAATAGACACTTCGATTAAAAATTTTCATATGTTCTTAATTTCCCGCATAACTTCTTCTATTATCCATCCCGGTGTGCTTGCTCCTGCTGTTACTGCCACTTTTTTGCAATCAGCAAACCATTTTTTTTCAATTTCCGAAGCTCGCTGAACAAAATATGACGATTCATTAACGCGCTTGGCGATTTCCCAAAGACGCTTTGAATTGGCACTTTCTGGCGATCCAATAACAATAACAACATTGTTTTCTTGCGCCAATTGTTTTATCTCGGTTTGACGATGATGCGTTGTCAAACAAATAGAATCAACAACTTCTGCATTTGGATATTTTTGTGAAATTTGAGCAGCCGCTCTGTCAACAAATTCCTGATCTTGCGTGGTTTGTGAAATAACAGCAATTTTTTTTGTATGATCAACATCGAAACCACACAAATCTTCATCCGTTTCAATAAAAATAGCTCTTTTATTTGCCCACTCAAAAATGCCTTTTACTTCTTTATGATTTTTTTCACCAATAATCACAATTTGAGCATCTCTATCAAAAAATGCCTTTGCCAACCTTTGCACTTTGACCACTCGCGGACAGGTCGTATCCACCAAATCAACCTTGTATTTTTTAGCAAGCTCATAAATCTGAGGACCAATACCGTGAGCCGTAATCACCAACGTTCCAACTTCCTTCTTTATTTTTTCAAAAAAATCCTCCAGCGGACCTTCAACGTGCACTTTTTGAATCCCCATTTTTTCAATCTTTTCCACCACATCCTCATTATGAACAAGTGAACCCAACACAAAAATAGGCCTTTTTACTTTTGGGTCCTTGGCAATTTTTTCCACAATGTCATATGCCCGTTCCACTCCCTCGCAAAAACCAGCATATTGGCTGAGTGTAATCTCCATAAGGTCTACGAACTTACACTGAATTAACTTACTCTATTATGCCGTGTCATTCCCGTGAAAACGGGAATCTAGGACCAAGCAATGCTCTGGATCCCCAGTCAAGCTGAGGATGACAAGATAACACAAAAAATCCAACACTACAAGGCAATGAATTTTTTAAAACTATTTTTTCAATAATTGCAGAAATTCCTCAACTGTCATAATTTTGCTTTCACTTTCATTTCTTTTTTTAACTTCAATCCCGCCAGCAGCTAAAGATTTTTTGCTGATAACTGCGCGATATGGGATTCCAATCAAGTCAGAGTCTGCAAATTTTTGTCCAGCTTGCGCCTCGCGATCATCGAACAAAACTTCAATGCCATTTTTCAAGAGCTGCGCATAAATTTTTTCCGCTTCCCCATCCTCGCCCAAGTTCAAAAGATGCACAGAAAATGGCGCGATGTTTTCCGGCCACACCAAACCTTTATCATCAGCAAACAGTTCTGCAATTACTCCCATCAAGCGACTAACGCCAATGCCATAACATCCCATAATTATTGACTGCTTCTCACCTTTTTCATCACTATAAAATAATTCGAGGGCATCGGTATATTTACTTTCCAAGTGAAAAGTATTGCCAACTTCAACACCCTTTTTTTCCACCAAATCTTCGCGCTTAAGTCCAAGCTTTTCAAGATTTTCATCTGTGAATATCTCATCATTGATTGCAACTCGCTTTTTCTCATCAACATATATCTTGTCTTCACCAACATCACTCAAGGTTTGAAATTCATCACTAAAGCGTGGAGTGAAAATTCCACCATCGGCATAAGTTCTATAAGTGATTTCCCCCAATCCCAATCTGTCATACACTCGAAAATATGCTTTCACAATTTTTTCATATTCCTCGTTATGCTGCTTTTGATCACGAGAAAAAGTGTACATATCTTTCATTAAAAATTCGCGACCACGCAAAAGTCCACTTTTGGCACGTTTCTCATTTCTAAATTTATTTTGAATTTGATACACCGCAAAAGGCATATCTTTATATGAACCCAAATAGTTACTAACCGCATCAACGATTGGTTCTTCGTGGGTTAGTCCCACTCCAAGTTCTGTGCCATTTACAAGCTTGGTTTTAAACCAATTGTCCACCTTAGCATCATCCCAACGATCAGTTTTTTCCCAAATTTCCTTAGGCTGAAGTGTTGTCATCATCAATTCCTGACCACCAACACCATTCATTTCTTCGCGAACAATTTTTTTAATATTTTCAAGAACTCTAAGCCCCAACGGCATGTATGCATACACGCCAGCCATTTCCTTATGAATAAAACCAGCTCGAATCAACAGCTGCGCATTCTTCGCAACTTCATCAGATGGCGCCTCTTTTTTAGTTTTAGTGAAAAGTTGTGATTGTTTCATAAATAATAGTTTTTAAAGTTTGTAAGGTTATAAGGTTCGTAAAGTTATTGTATCAAATTTTTGCCTTATTGCAAGCAAAAAAACAGCCCTGTTATCATTCCCACGAAAATGGGAATCAAGAACTGTTTTTTTTCATTTTGCATTATAAACCTTACAAACTTTAAGAACTTTACAAACTTTACAAACTTACCCCATATGCTCTACTGGTATTTCAATAATAAACCTTGATCCCATCCCGGCGCCGTCGGATTCAACCCAGACTTGGCCGTGGTGTGTTTCGGCGATGGCTTTGCCGACATATAGACCAAGGCCTGTGCCACCGACGTGAAGACGCGACACATCTTTGCCACGAGAAAACTTTTTGAAAAGATATGGAATTTCCTCTTTTGGAATGCCGATACCGGTGTCTGAAACAGTGATACGAATCATTTTTCCAAATTCAGATTTTTGTATATAGAGTTACTTTTTAATAAAAATGATTGCCTCATCTAACAGGTTTTGGAAGTCTTTATTTTTTGACCAAATTTCACCTAGTTTCTTCCTTAGCTTATCATGTTCTGGATATCCACCATCGCCAGATAAAATAATTGAATTGAATTCAGCTTGATCCAATAAGAAAGTTAGAGATTCTTTCAAATCCTCAATTTGATCATTTGTCAGACCTTTCTTTTTCAAATAATTTCTATAGTAATATAAAAACTGAAGATGCATGATCTCGTGGCAAATTGTCGTGATTGAAAATGGAATACTATGCCACATGGAAACCATGAACCAACTTTCCTTTTCACTATATGGACACATGAAGCCCGTAGTAAAATAGCAATCAAATTTATCAGTAAAAATAGGCTTTCCAGTTATATCTGAAAGTATTTTGAAATATTTTTCCGAAACAAGATGCCATGATTTTTCCAGCGCCTGCATTTCACTTTTCATGACTTTACTTTTATATATTTTTTTCGAATCTTTTTCAATATGATTTTCAACGATTTTTTGAGCGCCAGCAAAAGTTGCTTTTTCAATTTTAACCAAGAGATCATCTGGGATTTGAGGAATTTGCTCACGCCAATTAAGACCCCAGATATTTTTATCCTTGGCAATAAGCACCCAGCTCCAAGCATCCTTTTTTAAATTGTAATTGAAATTTAGTTTATTCATACCTTAAGTACCCAGGTTCAAGTTTCTATTTAAAAATGCAAATTTATTTTTATATGTTTTTTTCCATTATAGCTTCAGTATATTTCAAATTGAATCCGGATTTTTCATAAAGAGCAACAGCAGAAGCATTGTCTGTACGAACCTCTAAAGTCAATTTTTCTACTCCCAATTTTCCAGCCTCTTCTTCTAGAAGAGAAAGTGATTGAAAACCATACCCTTTTTTAGTAAAAGGCTCATCAACCATCATAACAACTCTTCCAATTTTAGATTGAATATTCATAAGAACAACATACCCAATTGGAAGATTATCCAACTTAATACAATAACATTTTCTATCTTCCTCATTCCGAATCATTTTCAAAGTATCTTCTTCTGTTCTGGCCTGCCTGAGCATGTATTTGCTATTATTGGGGTTGGTATACCAACCCATCAAGATGGGAAGATATTTTTTATCAAAAATTTCTAAACTAATTTTATTCATAATATTTTTAAGTTAGGGGGGATTTTTTTCCATAAATCCCCCCTATTTTAAGATTTGCACCAGCAACCTGCATCTTCACCGCAGATACTACCAGTTAAATAATAAGCTGAAGCCCTGCAACCTCCACATTGAAATTTGTAGTCACATGCTCCGCACTTACCCTGAAGATTTGATCGCAGGGACCTTGCAATAGAAAAGGCCTCAGCATCTCTCCAGATAGATCTTACAGTTTCTCGTTTCACATCTCCACAATAAACTGGGAGGCATGGGCACAGCAATACCGAACCGTCTTGGGCGATATACATAATGTTCAATCCGATTGAACATCCACCTACCTTACCTTCCTCAAATTCCTGTTCATTTAGCAAAAAACGAGAGAACGGATCACCCAAAGAAAGACGCATATCCAATTCTTTAGCCCTATTGGCCAAAGTAGTAAACAAAACCTTCAATTCTTCAGGTTTCAGTAATTCTACTGACCCACCCTTACCTGTTGGAACTACACGCCTGATAGCATAAATACTTGCGCCAATATCATGTGCAAATTCCAGAAGAGAACTTGCTTCATGTGCGTTCTCCCTGTACACAGTAGTACGAATAGTAACAGGAATTCCAGCATCTATCGCATATTTAATGCCCCTTGTGGCCTTTTCCCAGGTGCCTGTTTTTCCCCTGATTTTATCATGCAAGGCAGGGTTGAAAGCGTCCAGGGATATTTGCAATCCCTTAATATTTTTATCAGCCAACCGCTTAGCAATTTCTTGGGTGATCAAAGTTCCGTTTGATAACACATAGACCTCTTCAATTATATCGGTCGCGAGACCAAGAATTAAAAAGAAATCTTTATGCATCAATGGCTCACCTCCTGCCAGAGCCACCATCTTACAGCTCATCTGACTCACTTGAGTTATCACTGAAGACCACTGATCAAAACTCATACTATCCGGCAAATCTGCCTCATTGGTTTGCCGACAAAATGAGCAAGTCAAGTTACAGTTTTTGGTTAAATCGATTTGACAACTGTCTATCACATCTCGGATATCCATTTTCAATCCTCCCTTAAAAAAATGCGGGGAAAGCTCTGAAAGAACTTGCCCCGCTGGTTTTAGTTTAACCTCTTTGTCTCAGCTTAATCGCAACAGATACGACAGGTGTCGTTTTTGGATTGATTAAATCTGACACTGCAGCCCGAGCTTGAATTGAGTTGCTTAACTTCTTTGAAAACGAAGTCAGGCGGAAGAACAACATCTTTGACTTGAATAATGGATTTCATAGACTCCTCCTTTCGTAAAAATGGAAAGAACTGCACTTCCCTGAGAAAGTCCCAAGGCCCGAAAATTATCCGATGATAACATTCAGAGATCTAACAAAAAATACCAACGATTCTCAATCAGAGCTCTAGGAATATTATCCATCATAATATGTTTTTAGTCAAGCAAACTGGCCCACATTCAAAATTGTCCACAAAAAATAGCACCGCTAGTGTGCTATTTTTTATACCTCATAGAAAATAGGAAGAATTCAAAAATTCACCAAATTTACCCCACATGTTCCACTGGAATCTCGATAATAAAGCGAGAGCCCAGACCGGCGCCATCTGATTCAACCCAAACTTGACCGTGATGTGTTTCGGCGATGGCTTTGCCGACATACAAGCCAAGGCCGGTGCCACCAACATGAAGGCGTGAAACATCTTTTCCACGTGAAAACTTTTTGAAAAGATATGGAATTTCCTCTTTTGGAATGCCGATACCGGTGTCGGAAACCGTGATACGAATCATTTTTCCAAATTCAGATTTTTTTCCAACAATAACAAATCCATTTTCATCAATTACGACGCCATCTTCTCTGAGTTCAGCTTTGACTGTTGCACCTCCCTTTTCAGTATATTTGAGGGCATTATCGATAAAATTGGAAACCAACTCTCGAATTTTGGAATAATCCATCACAATCTCCGGCAAAGGATTTTCAGGCAATTTGATATCCAAATAAAACTTTTTGTTTTTAGCGATTAAAATAAAATTATCATAAAGCTCCTTGATCAATTTTTCAACACTACCTTTTTCAAAAGAAAATTGCATTCTGCCAGATTCAATGCGTGAAACATTCAAGAGATCCTCAACCAAATTTACCAAGCGCTCTGCCGAAGAATACACTTTTTCCAGCGCGCTATGCACACTCTCACTCACCTCTCCATACGACCCTTCCAGCAAAAGCGAAGAGAAACCCTTAATTGCTGTGATCGGCGTGCGCAATTGATGAGAAGCAATCGAAATAAATTCCGTCTTAGCATTGTCCAATTTTCGCAGCGAATCATTCGCAGTCGCCAATTTGTCAGCCATAAGCTGAAGCTGTTCTTTTCTTTCAGCCTCTTTTTTGACTGATTTGATCAAGAAATATCCAAATCCAACAGAAAGTGCAAGCGTGATTCCAGTCAAGATCTTGTTTGTATCGTTTTCAATAAAGAAAAACTGAGAGCCAATCAAAAGAACCAACGAAACAACCAACGCCTGAGCACCAAGAAGCTTGATCTCAAAAGCATTATATTTCACAATCAAAAAAGCAATGGCACCCATAAAAAAAGTCATTCCAAAGAGCCCATATTGATCAATCTCAAAAGCATATGGAACACCCTTATTATCCAAATAACTTCCCAAAAAGCCGGTTACGAAGTAAGAAAACAAAAATAATTCAATTCCAGCCACTAAATATATTATTTGTTTTTTAAATATTTCTTCCACCTTCTTGTATTGAAAAAAAGCAACAAACAATATCCAGACAAGGATAATTAAACTTAATCCATTATAATAATAAACATATTTTATATTATCCACCGCTTCACAATCAACAGCATTAAAGCTTTTCAGGTAAAATGGCATCAAAAAAATAACTGGCGACAAGAGCAAAAAGATTACACCCTTGGTATTGAAACTTAGATCATCCTTTTTTATATAAACATATGCAAAATAAAAAGATGAAATAAAAATCAAGGATGTCAAAACACCCATCATTGACCAAACAAACATTATCAGCCTACTATCAACACTAATCCAAGTTATTAAATTGCAAACTAACCATGAAGAAAATATTATTGAAATTGCTAACAATATTCTGCTAGATAAATCCTTACTCTTCAAGAAAACCATAAAGCCCACCAATAGTGAAATTACGGCCGTGGGTATATGTGAATAATATAACAAACTAGGAATTTCTATATAACAACTTCCGATGTTAGTAATGAGATTGTATTCCATGCGTATTTGTATTTATTTTAGATTAATATTTTTTAAAGATAAATTATTCTTCACAGCATAATCAATTATGAACTCATTTACATTTGGCGGATAACTCCACCAATAAAAATCCTCAAGGTCGGTTTGATTTTGTGGATATTGCCTTATAATTAAGGGTTTTAGTCCGAATTTATTCTGAATTTTTTCAATTGCTGGCAATATTATATTTTGAGCAAAATCAATATTGCTCTCGTCAACATCAAAAAAAAGTTCACACAACGCTCCATGAGCAACAAAATGAAGCAAGAGATAATAATAATAATCTGATGCTTTACCAATATTTTTAAACCAATCAGAATTCTCCAAAAAATCAACTTTATACCCGAGCAAATTAACCAGATTATGATGAAAATCAATCAGGCTTTCACCATTTTTTAAAACACATTCGCCCAATTTATTTTTTTCATTTTCAGAAAAATTCATAACATCAACCATTGCAGTGGATCCATCCTCCAATGTTACGCGTAATCGACCCAACCCCTTCTTATCCTCATTGAGATGTGTGAATATATCCTCATGATATTCCAAAACAATTGGCATTGCACCAATATAGTTCGAACATTGACAAAAAAAAGTAAACCCATTATCAGGAGAACAAACCTGCCTAAATGAAACCGTCCTCGGAATTTCATAAAATTGAGACATAAACTTCTCACCCAATTCATCCTCTATTCTCTTTTTCAAATCAGTATCCGCCCATCTCTTTTTTATCTCTTCCCTGGCCTCATCCAAAGACACATATATATCTTCTCCATTCATACTTGATATACAATTTAAAAAATATTCAACCAAATCCACATCTCAATAATACACCAAAATCAACTTTTTGGGAAAAAAGTTCAACCGCACCTTAACTCCCCAGAAAGTTTATCCACCCTTGGCAGGGAGGTAATTCGTTGGAGATTGAGGAAAATATGTATTTTAGATAAGAAAAAATGGGGTGTCTAATTGACACCCCATGCCAGAATTATCTGGATTGTTTTTTGCCCGTGAACTTGGAGCACAAATAAAGTATAGCCACAAGAACAGCTAAAACAATTGCTGGAGAAAATTGAAGGAGTACGGGCACACCCTTTAGACCTTTCAGGTAAGCAGCCCCGTTCCAAAAAGCTCCCGTGTAGTTACAAGGATCTAGCATGTTATCACCCCCTTTTTTTCTGTTTTGACACTTTTTAGGTTACATTTTTTCAGGAACTCTAATACTAAGTAACGCAAGTCCATTTTTTATAACATTTGCAGTTGCTTTGCCAAGCATTACCCTTGAATTCCTTAGATTCACATCTTCAGTTTTTATAATTGAAACTTCATTATAAAAACTATTGAAAATGAGTGTTAACTCCTCAAGATAGATACCTATGTCATGAGGGGAATCAGTTTTTTGAGCTTTTGCGATGACTTGTGGAAACATCATGAGCTTTTTTGCAAGAGAAAATTCCGACTTAACCTCAAAAGAAATTTCATTTTCATTGAGAACTTTCGTTCCTCCCGGATAAGCATCTTCGAGCTTCCGCAAGATTGACTGGATACGAACATAGGTGTATTGCAAATATGCTGCGCTACCACCCTCAAGGTCAAGCATCCTATCCCAATCAAACGAGATGTTTTTAATCCTTGATTGATGAAGATCATTATACAGAATTGCCCCCACTCCAACAATCTCAGAAATCTCATCTAATTCTTGTTGAGTTAAAGCTGAATTCTTCTGTGAAAGAATTTCGCGCGACTTTTCAACTGATTGCTTCAGTAAATCTTCTAATTCAATCAGTGTTCCTTTTCTCGTGGACATCTTTTTTCCATCCACTGTTATCATTCCAAAGTCAATGTGTTTTGCTTTCGTTGATAAGGGCAGATATCCAGTCTTATCAGCAAGGGCAAATAGTTGCTTGAAATTTAAACCTTGTTCACTACCAACCACATAAAGGATTGACTCCGGATTAAAAACTTCAGTTCGAAACTTCATCGCAGCTAAATCACGAGACATATAGAGGGTTGAGCCATCCTGTTTACGCAATAAAAATGAAGGTATATTTTCATCAGAATCCACAACAACTGCACCAGTCTCATCGTCAATCTTACAAGCACCTTTCTCCAGGCAATCCACAACTGCATTTTCCGCATCTTTAATAAAAAAGCTTTCACCAATATACAAGTCAAACTTTATTCCAAGTCGCTTATACATCTTCTCAAAATCCATAATGCTCAAATCTCTGAAACGCTTCCAAAGTGCCATCAGCTCAGAATCCCCCTCTTCAAGCTTGACGAAAAGTGCGCGCGCATCGTCCTCCATTTGAGGATTCTCCTTGGCAAGATCATGAAATTTTACATACAAGTCTTTCAATTCAGTAATAGGATTTTCAATTATTTTTTGCTCATCGCCCCACTGCTTATACGCCAATAACAGTTTACCAAACTGCGTGCCCCAATCTCCAAGATGATTATCTTTGATAATAGTATAGCCGGTCTTTTCGTAGAGGTTGGCAAGAGCTTGTCCTATAATAGTTGACCTAAGATGACCCACACCCATTGGCTTGGCAATATTAGGAGAGGAAAAATCAATAACCGCCACCTTTTTTGCATTCACATCGGACTCGCCATATCTGTCTCCCATGCTGGAAATGCAAGAAAGTACCGAGGCATACAAACCGCTCTTTCTTGCCTCTACATTAACAAAAGGACCAGCAGCAGAAGCTTTTTCCACGAATTCCATACCCTCATTGGCGTTATTAATCCCATCAACTATCTTTGAAGAAAGAAGTTGGGGATTCACTTTGAGCTTTTTCGCCAACCCAAAGGTTTCAATTGCGAAATCTCCTTCAACGTGAGATGGAGGAGCCTGTAACTGAAAATCTCCGCCAAAAACGCCTGGTGCACCAACCGAATTTCCTACAACATCGCTCAGCTCCTTTTGCATCCTGAAAGAAGGATAGGTCTCAGTTGAAATATGTTCTTTTTCTACGAGCTCACGATTAACCCTGCCAAGAACAGAGTCGACTGTTTCCATAATTTCCTGCTGATATTGCTCGAAAACGGGTACTTCCCTTTCTTTCTTTTTCATAGTTTCTTCTCCTTTTTTATATTTTGTGGTTTCATTTTTCAAAGATATTTATTATGAAATAAAATTAGTTTGCTTATCAGCTTCATAATACAATTCTCGCTGAAAAACACAATAAAGTCAATCACGCATAAATACAGGAAAATGAATCTGCAGGACACTGCATAATATTGTAAAAGAACTTCAAAACACATCTCTTTTTCATTCCTGTAATTTCTAACTATAAATCAATCTTGTCATTTTATCAATATTTTCAGCCCTAATTTAAGCCATATTTCATATAAAATCCCCTAGCATCAGTTTTTGGATATTGCATAAATTTCTCCATAACAAGGAGATAGGACTTATCTTGCCATTTTAATCTGTCTTCTTCTGATATCAAAGAAAGGACCTCGGTTTTCCATTTTTCTGGATAGCATACAAATTCCTTCTGCAAGGCATTACAAACTTCTGGAATAGTGCATAGTAATCCCATTTTTTTACCAACCAGCATATCAGCCCAAAGAATTGCCTCTCTTATGTTGATATCTGTTACTTTCAAATCAAGCTTTAATGTATAGAGTAATTTAAGTTTTTTCTGCAAAACATCCAACTCAACGATTTCTCCTGGATAATCATCGTCTGGCGGAAAATTATGTTTTCTATGAAGATTATAATACCACTCAAGATATGCTTTTGCTGTTTCTTTATTTATTGGCTTCTTTACACAAATAAAAGTGTCTATATCATGGTCATTATCCCAAAATCCTTTTGCAAACCCTCCACAAATAAAACCAAAAGCGAGGTTGTCTCCAAATATTTTACAAACTCCATTCATAAAATCCCTTCTTATTTTTTCTTCGGTTTCCTTTCTTGTGCTCATAATTTACGACTTGTAAAATTTAATAATCTCTTTAAGTCCACGATCCAAAATATTTCTTTCAATATTGGGGCTAATTCGCACATATGGTTTTGAAAAAATAAAACTAAGCACCCCTGGATACACCGAGACTTTAATATTCAGCAGCAATTTCAAAAATACATCGTAACTATCTCTTGTTCCTGGTATGTTAAATAAAATATTAAGTGAATGACTTGGTTCAATCACCTCAAATCCCGCGCTTTTTAATTTTTCTACTACATAAAGCCTATTATCGATTACAGCCTGTCTGTTTTTATTTGTTTGTTGAACATAATCAAAATAAAGTTCATCCAATTTTTCATCGGAAATATCATATTCTGAAAATAACTTTTTATCCAACGCTATTTCTTTTTGTCGATGCAGCTCAAAAATGGCCAGACCTTCCATTAAAAGATAAAAAAATGAAGCAGGCGACCCATAAGAAGAAGATGCATGTTCGTAATAATCATTAATGAAATCTCTATCCGCTATAAACCACCCTAGTTTTATTCCTGGAGCAAAAAACTCTTTTGATAGGCTATTGATCCTGATAACGTTTTTCCTTGTTCTTAAATTTCCAAAAACTTTTTCTCCAAAACACTCATGACACTCATCAAGAATTATCAATGTATTTTCAGATGTTTTTTCTATGAGCTCAGCCAAGGAATCTTCTGATACCTTTTTGCCACTAGGATTTATAACTGTTTGTATAAGTGCAACTGCGGTATCAGGCGCAATTCTATCGATTAAAGGTTGCAAATTAACACAATCCTCATTGTATCCATCCAGCTCAACAAGCTCAACATTAAAATGCTGTGTCATGCTTTTAACCAATGGAGGATAGTTAGGTGTCGCGCAAAGAGCATTTACCCTCTGGCCAAATTTTTTAACTCTATTTTTTGAAATATATTCCAATAAATCAGAAATTGCTGCCGTAGCTCCCATTGTTATGCAAATATTTTCTGAAGTATAAGGATCGTTGTTAAAAAATATATTCTCATACAGGGCGATAGCTACTCTTGTTTGCAATCTTCCTCGAGAATCAGAATAACCATACCAATTGCGATCCAATGCGTACTTAATAAAAAACTTCAAAGATTCTGGCATATTAAAAATATCATGATCCACAGAGCCACTGGAAAGAATTATATTATCATCCGAGCGATATTTTCCGTATAAATGATCCCTGAAATACACATTAAAAAGTTCCTTTGTGGTTGCGATTTTATCGCCATCATCCAACCTATCAAGAATATCTCCTCTTGCAGTATTTAAATATTTTTGCAAATGTTTTTTATATTCTTTCATTATACTACTTATAAAAATTAGGAGGCTAGCACATTACTTATCAAAACTGGACCAAACTTAAAATTATTATCATGATATACGAAATTAGCCTTTGCTCCATAACCGCCGTATGGTTCATTACCTATTTCAATATCATTAACTATTTTATTTATCAAAACTTGTGTATTGGGTATATTTTTATTCAACTCATCACTTGTGCCAAAAACTGATGCGTACATAGCATATTCAGAATAATGCTCAGAGTTTAATATTGCCAATAATTCTGACTCACTTTCATATTTTAATATGTAAAAAATCGGAGCAAAAAATTCCACAAATTCTCCATTATGATCTTTTATATCACGTTCGATGATGTGCGGAGTAACAATACAAGAATCATAATTCACCACACCCCTAAATGTAATATCATTTTCAGCTTTCAATAAAAATTCTTTTAATTCATTTATGTATTCAATTCTTTGCACCTTGCCAATTCTTACTCCTTCATCATTATAATTTCCAACTGAAACCATTGACACATCTTCTTTTAAAGTTGCGACGAATTTTTCATATATGACATCAGAAACAAAAATAACATCTATGCCTGCACAATCTTGACCACTATTGAATATTCTCATTTCTACAATTTTTTTAACAGCCAAATCAATATTTGCATTATTACCAACGATTGCAGGATTAATCCCCCTGCCATTAAAAATAAATTTTTTATCAGGAAATTCTGTGATTAACTCTTGCACATTTTCATAGCGCCCATTAAATATTACCACCTGCGAATATTCAACACATTCATCCAGAAACTGTTTTCGACTTATTGGATATAGGAAAATATTGGGCATCAAATCGGAAAACTCAACAATTTTTACAATTTTTTCAAGAAGTTCATTGATTATCATTGGCGGGCGAACACGCACTTTTTTTGCAAATGCTGATGAGGTAATTGCAAACAAAACCAATGAATACAATGGCAAATTTATTGGAAAAAAAATACTAATATTTCCATACTTTTTTAAAAAATCAAGATTTGAAAATTCATTTGAAAATCCTTGAAGAGTTTTGATACTATGCTGGATTTCATAAACAGCAGTTTCACGTGATTCATACATACACAAAATAGAGATGAGCTCATCCCTTTTTTTATCTATTTTATTAGCCAACTCGATTGTAGCCCGGATAAATTCGTTGTAATTATTGTTATTCATAAATTCACTAGTCAACCAACTTTAACTAGATTAAATTAGCAATTGCTGCACCAGAGTCAAAATATGCTTTTTCCCCCGCGATAATAAAAAAATAGAACACACTCCCATGTTCGATCTTCGGAAAAATATTCCTCGGCCACCGAGTCGACAGAGAGATTATCACAATGTTGAAAACGATCAGGATTAAGTAAGATAATCCAAGCCAAATCTACACTAAATAATGCAGTTCTGTTATTCTTGCTTGTTATATCACATCTTGCTCTACGAGGAGTCCAGCCAGTATACCTGCCACCGGTATTCACATCAAGAATTAAAATATCTCCTGGAATATTCTCCTCGATAAGCTTTCTTCTTAAAGCAATAATTTTAATACAACGAATGCAATTCTGTTCCAATTGTCCCTTGCGGTAATGTGTAAATTTACCCTTCCGTTGCTTTTCTAACAAATTACAAACATGCTCTATCAGTGTTCCAATTTTGATATATGGATCATCCACTTTATTTAAATTAGCAAGAAAACTCAATTTGGGAATTGCAACCCTAACAAATCCTTTTGGCAAAGGGTCATTAACTCTTTTTTCCAAATATTGCAGATCAATCATAGCTCCGATAAGATATTTTTCCTGCAATAACTTTAACTGTTCATCTAGAGATTTTATCCAATCTTTCGGTTCAAAAAAGGCCTGCTCCAGGACAATATCATTTTCAAACATATTCAATTTTTCATTAATATCAGAAGACATGCACATAAAAAAATAACCCCTCGTTTTAAAGCATAATTACCTCAAAAACAGGTAACGATAGCATCTTTTACTAAGATTGTCAAGCCCACCGAAAAATTCCACTTCTACAAGTGAGATATGCGCAAACAGAGACAAAAACTCTGTTTTTGAAAGTTTTTTTACATATGCCCCCTGCAGGACTCGAACCTGCGACCTCCTGGCTAGATTCCAGATGCTCCATCCACTGAGCTAAGGAGACAATTTTATTATAGATGCATTTTAATTTTGTGCAAGCAGACTAACTAAATATAAATGAATTATCATAAATAAATACGCAAAAATTTATTATTATACCAAATCCCCCATATCCAGTTCATCCGCAATGAATTCATAAGGAAACCCCGCAAGAAATACGATCGGACGACACTGGAAAATTTTCGTAGTGAACTTGAACACCTTGTACTTGCAAAGCATCTGCTCTGTTTGAACAATAAGGACAATGTCCCAGAGGAACTCTCCTCAAATATTAAATTGATTGGAAACCCAATCTGTTATCACAAAGGTAGCGGCTTCATGCCACTACCTTTTTTATTTCTGTGGTATTATGTGGGTATAAGAAAATAACAATAAAATATATGGATAATGATAGGAATATGGAATTACTTTCCTGTTTTGATGAGACTGGCAATCACATTGAACCGCACACAAGAAAAGAGGTTCATGAACAACCATTGAAATTTTGGCATGCTGTTACAAATATTTGGGTGATAAATTCAAAAAGTGAAATTCTTTGCACACATAGATCAAGCATCAACGAGGGTAATCCCAACAAATGGCAGACGTACGTCGGAGGACATGTAAAACATGAGGACAGCTTTAAAGAAACTGCTGTCCGCGAATTAGATGAAGAATTAGGATTAACTCCCGATGATGGAAAATTAATATCAATAAAGGAAGAAAAAGGTGAACATTGGAAACATATCACAGCCATGTTTGCATTTTTCTGGGATGGAAAAGCTGAAGACACAAACGCAAAAGATGGAGAAATTGATGGAGCAAAATGGATGAGCTTTGAAGATTACATGAATGATTTTAATACCAATCCAGAACAATGGTGCAATAATATAAATCATGAATTATACACGGATATTTTAAAACTAAAGGTTGAATAAAATAAAATTAATCCTCAAACATCCCCTCGTCTCTCATTGTACTTTCTTCATTTCAGCCTCATGTTTATTTCTTACGATCTAATTTTTGCGTCATCAATTCTGAAATGGAATCATTGTCCAGATAGCTCCTAAAGTACCAGTGATCATCATCTTCTTGTGGAAGCAATGGAACTATCAATGGCTTTACACCAAAGATAACCTCTATTTCTTTAAAGCTTTTAGTGACAACTTCATCTGTAAACTGTTTCTCATTTCTCTTTACTATAAAATTATCAAAAAGTATTCCATAACAAACAAAGAATGCAAAGAATTTTTTGTAATATTCCAATATCCCACTCTTTCCGGAAATATGTTTACACCATTTGAAATCATCAAAAGACTCTATGCTTATCCCATAAGATTCCAACAATCTATAATGAAAATCAACCAAGTTCTCACCCCAAAATGTTTTTATATCACAAAGCCTTTTTCCATCAGAATCAGCCATATCTATTATCGCAATATTACTACTTTCGTTACTATCCTTGTTTGCATTCTTATTTTTCAAAAATGACAATTTTCCAAGAGAAACTTTGTCATAATTTTTGGTGCAAAACTTATCTTCAACACCTTCCAATCCTATCGGCTTCAAATCGGTATGCCCAGCCAAATCAAGAAAATATAAAAGTTCTTGATTAGGTGTGATTATGTTTCGAGATATGGCAACTCTCGGCTCAGCCCTAAAAGGCTCAGGAATTTCCCCGAGGTATTCCTCAACTTTTTTACGAAGTTCATTATCATTCCATCTTTTCCAGACTTCCTCCTTTGCCACAGATAAAGGAGTGTACATATTATCAACCGAAAAGCCCTCTTTCTTTTCATTCTGTTTTTCAATATCCATAAAAAACTCGCATTTATTGCTTATCTTGATTTGTTGCTAACGAAGTATGATAGCATAAAATCTTCAGCAAGTCAATCATTCTTGCTGATATTTTTCTTTTCTTATTTGATTATAACCTCAAATTCATTTTTGGGGAAGAAAAAAGCGCCGATGATGATTCATCTAGCGCTTTAATTACATCTTCCAAATTGAGCTAATAAGCTCGATCACACTTTCATGACCAAGACTATACAGCCATGCCCAGAACAAACCCTGAACAACTGTCAGCCCAACAACTGCCATTGCAGTTTTGAAAAAACCCTTGAGCTCTTTTTTGTAAAAGAAAATGAGCTGTTCAGGTCCATCCCAGATTGTTGCCATTGGATGCTGAATGATTTTATACATCCAACCAGCAATTTTTGATTGAGCTCGCACCGCTTCGAAACCTCTGCGATGTGCTTCGCCCAGTGTCAGATCTTGACCGGATTTGACACATCCGACAATCGAAATGACAACGCATCCAATGTCGAACATCCAGGTGGCAAAGAAGATCCAGAAAAATCCCCAATGCCAGTCATTGAGTTGACTAACCATCACCGCGCAAAGAATTGCCAGGTGATAATCAGCAACATCATAGACCAAACCTCTCAAGAAATTGGCACGAATTTTTTTTCCAGCTTCTTCGAGAGAATCTCCCTGCTCGATTGTGTGAAATCCATTAAATGCAATTTTGCACATCGAGACAAGCCAACGGAAAAAATTGACAATTTTTTCACATACCGGATGAAGACCGCTCAGCCAGAGGAAAAATCTTTTTCCAAAACACAAAATTTTCTTGAAAAGTTCACTGTGGAAAATCTTTCCGACGACTCTTGCAATCTGAATTAAAAACAGAAAAACAAGAGCTATCACCAAAAACCGAATTGCAAACTCTCTGACGAAGTCGATCATTTCGACACCTCCTTATTTGATTGTTAAATTAACTGATTTTCTATTATACACCCAAAAACACCATTTGTCAACCACAAATGGTGTTTTTCAGCTCAAATAAAAGGGTATTAATACCCCCAGCCCTGGACCCTTTGGGCTTTCGAGGCAAGCCTCGAGGTATTAAACCTTTTGGTATCGTCGTTCCCTGGCCGGACAGGCACTCGGAAATGCTTGTCTGGACAATCATTTCACTCGTTTCACTAGATAATAAAGCATTTAAAACAAAAAAGATGGAGAAATTCCATCTTTTTTTACAATATCACAGCATTTTTTTCATTATTCCTCAATTTCACCTTCATCCAAAAATGTTTCATCGGAAAGACAATCTTCAATTTCAGGATCACATTCTATAAGTTCTTCCTCTTCAGCCAAGCATTCTTCATCGCCATCTTCGCAAACAACCTCTTCACCTTCCGCAGCCAAACATTCCTCATCATCCTCTTCGCAGGCAGACTCCTCCACAGCAAGACATTCTTCATCACCTTCTTCACATTCAACTTCTTCATCTTCAATTGGATTATCTATTGTATATTGAATTGGGTCATTGCATTCAACTCCTTGCTCCTCCTTGGTAACTTCGTCGCAAAGAATTTTTTCACAATCCTTTTCTCCCCATATCCCATCGCCATATGGTTCAACACAAGTCCAAGGATCACAGCTTTCATCTGTTTCCGGATCGCAAAGCGGAATATTTGCCGCATTCCTCCTTGCAACAGCAAAATACCAAATATCATTTTCTTCGTCTCCAGTGCAAGCCTCACCTTCTTCTGTTGAGTCAGGATCACACTCCCACACAAAACATTTCTCCTCATATGGATCACAATCAATCTGCGCTTCAATGACATAATCTTTTTTAATCATAATACGCCAATAAGTCGCCCCCACTGAAGCAATAATCAAAAGTGCCAAAACCCAGAGCAATATTTTATTTTTTTTATCCATAGAAAAAATTTTAAAAATTCAACACTTTTATTGTACCACAAATATCAAACCAAAGAAAAAAGGCATCTGGATTTTATAAATCCAGATGCCTTGAAAGTTTGCATACGATATTAGAAACTAAACGTTACTCCTCCGCCGTATATCCATTCTGTCTTACGTCCGTCGTCGACTTTAGTAAGAGGGCTGATCACTTTTGCCGAGGCATCAAGTGAAAGCCAGTCGGCAACTACATACGATGGACAAACTTCATATGCGCCAATCAGTGCTTTGTCAGCGCCGTAGGCACCATAATCGTATACCATTTCCACTTGATGATTGATGGAAAAATCTTTCGAAATTTCCCAATTATGTTTTAGGGCAGTGTGCATATGCAGACCTTTTGATCCCACATCATTGCCTTTAGCGGGAATGCCATATTCCGCTTTGATTGATGGAGTAAGGGTATGACCCTCCTCAATAATGTCGAACTTTTTGTTAAGTTCGAGATACGGCTGAACAATGTCGCCTTCTGGACTTTCAAACAGCGTAGCAATGTCCCAATATGAGACACCAGCATCAATTCCAATTCCAGCAACTTCGCCAGCCCACCCAAGTGTGTAATCAATTTCGTTTCCATAGTTAGTGGAAACGCCAGCGTTTTTTAGTGATGTGCTGACCCAAATTTCGAGATAGACGCCGGATGGCGTATGTGTGATGGTCAGTTCATTTTCCACAACCGAACGGTTGTAAAAAACTGTGCCAGCGTCACCCACAGACTTTGAAAGAACCTTGGAGGAAAAATTAACCTCTATATTCCTTTTTTTCAGTTCTTCCATTGTTATGCGAGCAGCTTCTTCTTCGACTGCAAATACTACATTAGAAAAAGAAACCAATAAAACAACAACCATAATAATAAATAACTCTCTCATTTCCTGCCTCCTTTTATTGTTAAGTTTACTGAATTTTGCCATTCAATGACAATATTATATTATACTCCTAAAAACAGCATTTGTCAAGCAAGCGTAATATCCCAATAGCTTGGAAACGTTTCTGATATACTAAATGGTTATCAATTAACTTTCCAACTATATGGCATACACAACAAATCCAAGGATGCCC
>LBTZ01000010.1 GCA_000992325.1 Parcubacteria group bacterium GW2011_GWD2_38_11
TAAGTTGTCAGTTAACTCTTGTTGCGGGAGTAGGATTTGAACCTACGACCTCGTGGTTATGAGCCACGCGAGCTGCCAGACTGCTCCATCCCGCTATATATACAAAAAACAACAACCTCCTTATTGTCGAACGAAGCGAGCGAAATGGCCTCAAATAAGAGACATTTCCGAGCGAGTGATGACAACAAAAATCTTGACGACCTTTTTATTATAAGGAATTTCCAGAAACTGTCAATTTTTCATTTTCAGTCCAAAAATTCAAGATATTTTAGGAAATTTTCATAAACCCCAATAACTGCCACCGCCATTCGTTGGTCAATGGCAAAATCAGCTTGATGTATGATCTGATTTCTGATTTGATGCGCACCCTTCAAGGACTCCAGATGATCATCAAGATGATTGACACCAACCTGTTCAAGTTTTTCAGTCATATTGGCACCTTTGTATCCAATACCCGCAAGTATTTCATCGACAATCGCATCAGCTTCAATAATCGCAACTTTATATTGTGAAGGACTTTCATCTTTAAGCCTGCTCTTAACCTTATCCCAACGTTTTTGCATCTTTCCTTTTGAAGCCAATGGCAAATCCATTCCCTTAATTCCAACACGCAAATGCTGCGGCACATCGCGAAGAATAAGCATCAAAACAATATCAATAAAAAGGACTACCAAATAAATACCCAGGAAAATTTTCATCACCAACACAAAAGGAGAATAATAAAAATTCCTTAGTATTTCCAGCAAAACTATAACAAAATTTTCTATATCGTAAGACATGGGTTCTAAATTTCCAATGATCAATTCTCAATTTTCATTGAATTTACAATGAAATAATGTCCAATTTTTGAAAATTAAAAAATTGAAAATTGATTGTGAATTGAAAATTGTAAATTGAAAATTATTGACTACCTTTAATTCTAGAAACTATCTGGAAAATAAAATTTAATTAATCTCGTAAGTATGTGCACAATTAAGCATTCCTTCTTCATCAAACCACTTGCCCATCAATTGCCCACCGATTGGCAAATCATTACCATCAGTCGAAATTGTGCCAATTGGAAATGAAATTGCAGGCACACCCGCCAAATTCGCAGTAATCGTATAAATATCAGATAAATACATTTTGAGTGGATCAGCTGATTTTTCACCCACCTTGAAAGAAACTTCTGGCGCTGTCGGAGAATAAATAAAATCAACAGCCTTGAAGGCATTTTCAAAATCCCTACGGATAAGTGTGCGAACTTTTTGTGCTTTCAAGTAATAAGCATCGTAATATCCAGCACTGAGCGCATATGTTCCAAGCATAATTCTTCGTTTCACCTCGTCACCAAATCCTATTTTGCGTGTGTCTAAATATGTTTCCAAAAGTTTTTTTGACAAACCATTTTCTTTTGCAGCTGAATCAAGTTCGTCATCAAAACGCATTCCCAATTTGATCCCATCAAATTTTGCCAAATTAGAACTAACCTCACTTGTCATAATAATATAATAAGTGGAGAGTGCATATTCGCTATGTGGCAAGCTAATTGTCTCAATTTTTGCGCCCAATGACTTGAATTTTTCCAGAGATTTTTCAAAAACATTTTTAATCTCTCCTTCCAAACTTTCTACGTATTCCTTTGGCACACCAATTGTTTTTCCGGAAATATCCCCGGTAAGATAATCTTCATATTTTTTATCACTGCTTTTAGCGCTGGTTGCATCAAGCAAATCCTGCCCAGAAATACGAGACAAAATAATGGCAGCATCTTCAACACTATTTGTTATTGGCCCAATCTGATCTAGGCTTGAGGCCATCGCAATTGCACCTGAACGTGAAACCCTGCCATAGGTAGGCTTGAGACCAACCACCCCGCAAAAAGATGCTGGCTGTCTAATTGAACCCCCCGTATCAGTTCCGAGCGACCAAACAGCTGAGCCTGCCGCTACTGCAGCCACACTACCGCCAGAAGAACCTCCAGCCACACGAGCAGTGTCAATAGGATTTTTCGTAACTTTATATGCGCTATTTTCGGTCGATGAACCCATTGCAAATTCATCCAAATTTGTTTTTCCCAAAATAACAGCACCGCATTCTTTGAGTTTTTTTATCACAGTAGCATCGTACGGTGCAATATAATTATCCAAAATTTTCGAGGCTGCAGTAGTGCGCACACCATCAATGCATATATTATCTTTGATTGCACACGGGATTCCCTCAATCAAATCTATTTCTTTTCCCCTTGCAATTTTATCATCAACAAACTGTGCTTGCTGCATTGCAAGTTTTTTTGTGATAGTTAAATATGCGCCAATCTCAGTGTCTTTTTTTTCAATCGCATCGAAATACTGCTCAGTCAGTTGGACAGAGGTAATTTTCCCATTTTTCAATTGTTCGTGAAGTTCTCGTATCATTACAATAATTTTGAATTTCCAATTTTGAATTTCGAATGAATTATTAATGATTCAATTTTTAGATGTTTGAAACATTATGTCATTCGAATTTGATTCAAAATTCAAAATTCAGACTTCGAAATTATAGTACGCTTTTAACCTTTATATATCCATCCTTCGTTTCCGGAACGTTTTTCATAATTTCCTCCTTGCCCAATTCCCCAAAATCATCTTGCTTATCGGTGCGAAAAGTGTTTTGCATTCCTGTAATATGCCCAATTGGCTGGACGTCAGAAACATCAACTTCGTCTAATTTTTTGAAATAATCCAAAATTTCAGACAAATCATGTTGATATTTTTCCACGTCTTTTTCACTCACGCCAATTCGCGCAAGAGTAGCAATATGCAATATTTCTTCTTTTGATAACATACAAAAATAATTTTGAATTTCCAATTTTGAATTTCGAATGAATTTTTAATGATTCAATTTTTTAATGTTTTAAACATTATTTCATTCAGATTTGATTCAAAATTCGAAATTCATACTTCGAAATTTAATACCCTATTAGTTTCCTAAATTCTTCTTCTGTTAAAACATTCACTCCGAGCGCGACTGCTTTGTCGTATTTGGATCCTGCGTTTTCACCAGCTACAACATAATCTGTTTTTTTGCTGACGGAAGATGAAACGCTTCCACCCTCTCTCCTTATCATATCTTTTGCCTCGTCCCTTGTAAAGCCGCTGAGCTCTCCAGTCAAAACAAAGACGAGTCCATACAATCGATCACCAGTCATCAGCAATCCAGAATCCAAAAATTGAACTCCGTTTTTTTCCATCCGAAAAAGTATCTCCAGGTTATCTTCGTTGCTAAACCAACTTACCAAACCTTCGGCTGCCTTCTCACCAATCCCCTTTATTTCCAGCCACTGATTATATTTAACAGCTGGAAAATATCTTGCGACATCTCCCGGATTGTTTATCTTATGATTACTGATTACAGATGACAGATGACTTCCCACCAACACTGCAGTTTCCTCCCCAATATATCTAATCCCTAGAGAAAATAGAAACTTTTCTACAGTCAACTTTTTGCTTTTTTCAATCGATTCAATCAATTTTTCCGCTGATCTTTCAGCAAATCTTTCCAGTGGCTCAAGATCGCCAATTTTCAAATCAAAAATATCAGCAAAATTAGAAATAATTCCCTCGCTCATAAGTCTTTCGACAATACTTTCTCCAAAGCCAACAATGTCAAAACCTTTGCGACTCACAAAATGAATAAGCTTTCCCATTTCAACAGCAAAACATTTTGGATTTGTGCAATAATGCGCCGCCGATGACTGACCACTGACCACTGACAACTCATCACTTTTTGAATTTTGTTTTTTATTGTTTGTTGTAAGTTGTTTGTTGTTTGTTGTTTGTTGTTTGTTGTTTAATATTTGTCTTTCTACTTTTCCCCCACAAATTGGACACCTTTCAGGCATTTTAAAGTGCTTTTCTTTGCCATTTCTAAGGTTTTTCATCACAGAAACAACCTCTGGAATGACGTCTCCAGCTTTGTGGATGACCACAGTATCCCCAATCCGAACGTCAAGCCTATTTATCTCATCTTCATTGTGAAGGGTCGCGCGACTCACCACGGAGCCTGCCACGAGCACTGGGCGCAGGTGTGCAACTGGCGTAAGCGCTCCAGTGCGCCCAACTTGCACCTTAATATCCTCAACCACAGTTGTCACCTGCTGGGCTGGAAATTTATATGCAACCCCCCAACGCGGAGATTTTCCAGTGTATCCAAGAGCATCTTGAATAATTTTCGAATTAACTTTAATAACAATTCCATCAATTTCATAATCCTGCTTGTCTTTTTTCTTGGTCCAACTTTCATAAAAATCCTGAATTTCTTGGACTGAAGCACAAAGTTTAAATTCTTTATTTACCTTAAAGCCGAGACTTTTCAGCAGGTTAAGTTCTTCTATTTGAGTTTCGGGTATTTCTAATTCAACATTCTGAAATAAAACATTGGGGTCATCAGTCATCAGTAATCGGTCATCAAATTCACCAGCGCTATTATTGATCGTTGACTGATTACTGGTGACTGGTGACTGAATTTCGTCTATATCATATATAAATGAATCAAGCCGACGACTCGCGGCAACTTTTGGGTCAAGCTGGCGAATCGAGCCCGCGGCAGCATTTCTAGTGTTAGCAAAAACAGCTTCGCCTTTTTCTTGGCGTTCCCTGTTAATTCTCTCTAATTCTTTTTTACTGAGCCAGCACTCACCCACCACAATCGCATCAATCTTTTCATTCAACTCCAAAGGCACACTTTGAATTGTTTTAAGATTACTTGTCACATCCTCACCCACTGTTCCATCGCCCCTTGTCGCTCCGGAAACAAGCACGCCATTTTCATATGTCAAAATCATTTTCAGTCCATCAATTTTCATTTCAACGCAATAATCCAATTCACCACTAACAACTGACAACTTACCACTTTTTGCATTTTGTTGTGAGTTATTTGTTGATCCTTGTTGTATGTTGTTTGTTGTATGTTGTTTGTTAATAAGCTCCTCCCAGGCCACCAAGCCTTCAAAATCAAAAATATCGTCAAAAGACCATTGTTGCTTGAAATGACGCACTTTTTTAAAAGCCTTCATTGGCTCAGCGCCAACTCTCTGCGTTGGACTAGTGGGTGAAAAAAGATCTGGGAATTCTCCCTCCAGCCTAATAAGCTCCTCGAAAAGTGAGTCATAAGCTTCGTCTGAAAGTTGAGGTGCATCTTGAATATGATAAAAATAGCGATGCCTGTCTATTTCCGCTCTCAATTTTTCTATTCTTTTTTTTGCTTCTTTTTTATCCATATCTATATTATAGCACAAACAAAAAAGGATATTTCAATGTGTATCCTTTCAATTTATTCCTTAAGCAAGTTTTTTATTGACGCAGAGAAACGGCAGTCTGAATTTGAGAAGCGTCTCCACTACCGGCAACATCAGCCCTTAGTACAACCTTCCCCACACTCGTACCAGCCTCGGAAGGCACCCCGGAAAATCTAAAGTTCACAAACTCCCCCACCACTGTCAAATCAGAATACGGTGTTGGTGAAATCACCGGACAAGAAGCAATATCAGCGCCAGCAACGGTTGCCGTTTGCAACCTGCCGTTTATGCCAATACCCTGATATCTATAATAGACGCACGATCCACTTGAATTATCAAACATCCTTATTTGTGACTGATTAGTGAAGGAAATTGGTAATGATGGAAGTGTGCTGTTTCGAATTGTTTTTACCATCAGATTCATAACATAGTGAGCACTCTCGGCGCTTCTTTGCGCTTTTTTGGCCGTTGCATATCTCTTCAAAAAACCGGAAAAGGACCCTGTCAACATAACAGCAACAAAGGAAAAAATAAAAACTGCAACCAAAGACTCAACCAACGAAAATCCTCTCTTCGTGGAATGAAGAGTTTTTTTATTAGCAGGACTAAGTTTTTTTATTTTTTGATGTTTTTTCATTTAACAGTGTGATAAATTCAATGTCATAAATCCGGCAGCACTGAAACAACTGAGACGCATTTGCTTGCGACATTACATGATGCCGGCCATCCGACAGCCATCACTGCAAATCCCGATCCATTCCAAGTTACAAAACTTTCCGCCCTTCTGTTTCCTCCGACAGTCGATATTGCTATTTTTCGATAAAATTTCGTTGGCGTTCCAACTGCGTGCAAGAAGAAACCCGCGCCTGACAAGTCTAATCTTTTTCTTACATCTCCAGGAAAATTGATTGGTGAATTTTTAAATGCCGTATAGCCTGAAACAAAATCGGAAATATATTCCACCCGATAATCATTTCCATCTGATATATCTGTTGTAAAAATCGGATTATTATCCTTCAAATTCTTCACCAGCTCAACACCTTCTTGTGCTAGTTCAGAAGCAATGACTTGATTCTTAGCATTAATTGAATTTTTAATATTATTGGTCATCAAAACAGCTGCTGTCGAGGTGCCAACAGACAAAATCATCAATGTGAACAGAACCTCCACCAATGAAAATCCTTTTTTCATTGACCGAAAAGTTGGTTTTGTTAAAATTTTTATTTTATTTTTTTTCATTTTTTTATTTTATGGACAAACAGCATTCTTTGTTTCGAGAATGCGTCCATTCTTATACACACACACCAAATTTGTTTTGGTGCCGTCTCTTGATTTTATTAATATACCTGGTTCTGCGCCAAAAAAAGGAAGATCTGTTGAAACCGTTGCTTGTGGAGGAGTGAATTTCACATAATAATCGACGTTTTCAGATAGCATAACATCTCTATAATTCACAAATTTTTTTCCGATATTAAAATCCTGACTACTGCCAGGAATCAATTGTTTTATGGGAACAGTGCAATCATAGTAACTTATTTTATATGCATATTCCATTGAATTGTTTGCTTTAGTATTGAACCGCATTTCGCAAGCAATTGTGTCGGCAATTCCATCAGCATTGGTATCGAAACTTTTTCCACTCAGAGCTTCATTTTGCAGAGCGCGCAGCTGCGCCGCAACTTGCCTAGCACCAGTTTCCACATCATAAGCCGGCTTGCTCTCATTTCTATTTACAAGTAACACTGCTGCCATAATAATCATAATCGCCATCACGGTTAAAAGTTCCACAAGAGAAAAACCCTGCTTCGTCGACAGATAAAAATTCTTAAATTTTAAAAACTTATAATCCATAATTAATTGCTGACTGTTTATATTTTTTGTGTTTTTCAAAACCACTAGAAAAATAAGTAGCGCAAATAAGGAAATATTTGTGGCAAAATAACTACTAAAAAAGTTCCAGTAATTAAAAAAGGTGCAAAAGGAACCTGACTTTTCATTGTTTTCTTACTAACAACAATAAGCCCAACACTAACCAGTGCGCCAATTGTAAATGAAAGCATTAGTGCCACAATTACATTGGGCCAGCCAACAACAAGGCCTACCAAAAGTCCCAGATAAGCATCACCATATCCCATCCAAGTTTCTTTGGAATATGCAGCCAGCGCGTAGAAAAATCCCCCCGCCACCAGTCCGCCAACAATCCCAGAAATCAGCTGCAAATCCAAAATAGAAGCAGCATTGCCAAAATTTTGCCAATCAGCAAAAAGAAAATATGCCAAACTCACTCCAACACCTAGCCACAAAACAAGCATTGGGATTTCCATATATTTGAAATCATACACAAAGATAACCATCAAAATGGAAAAGATTACCAAATAATAAGCTGTCAGCGTCCAACTTGCAAAATCAAAAGAATGGAAAAAATAATTTCCAATCAATGCAAAAATAATGCCCGTGACCACCTCAACGATTGGATATTGCCAGGAGATTTTTTCCCCACAATCACGACAACGCGCACTGAGCAAAATAAAACTAAGGAGTGGCACATTATCAAACCAGCGTACCTTTTTGCTGCAGTGAGGACAATGAGAACGTTCCATCAACGATTCCACTGCATTTAGCCGATACACGACCGCATTCAAAAAGCTTCCAATAATAAGACCAAGCAGTAAGAATATAATTATCATAAAAAATTAAACCTGCAACTTGTTGTCAGTTGTCAGTTATTAATTGTTAGTTGATTACATTTTACCATAAAAACAAAGAACTTGCCAGCAACCAACTGCGACAAGTTCATAAAATTGCAAGATTAAAAAATTTTCTAGCAACCAGATGGAAAACCGTTATTTGCGGGAAGTGATTGAGGGGTGGTCAAATTTACAGCTCCATAATACAGACCTAGCGCGCTTATAGTATAAATACTGTCACAGGCGCTCTGTGGATGATTTGTAATTCGCACATTGATTGACTGAATTGCCGCATTACAAGAACCGGAAACTCCATATGTCACATCAGCATCATTTGGCAATTTTAATTGTCGACCCTGATGCAAAACCGCCCCGATAGCGGTATTACAAATATCCGAGCCAGGCGTCGTTTGAAGCACATTAGCGGTATTTGAACAGCAAAGTGCAACTGCTGCTTTCAAACTGGTCAAGCTTTGCTTGGTCGCTGCGGCAACGGCCTTGTTTCTTGCATTACTTGTGCTCACCAAGATAACTCCTGCCAAAATACCAATAATTGCAATCGCAATCAAAAGCTCAATCAAAGTGAAACCCCTCTCACTGACAAAGATATTTTTCTTATTTTTTTCTGTTTTCATTTTTATTTTTTAAATATAAAATATTGATACACTTAAATTACATTATACTGTCTTTTTATTTTTCTGCATAATCAATATTAATCAATTTATATCACATTCACTTTCCTTTTCAAACAAAAAAGAGCCCGGAAAGGCTCTTTTTTACAATTTTTGCAATTAAGATATTTTATAATTTGCCAATGAAAAAAATTAGCAAATAAAAAAATAAATTATGGACAGGTTGTTGTCATAGAAACCTGCGTAACACTTGCGGTGCAATTATTAAGGTCAGCAGAAGCAGCTGTCAAGGTAAGAGGAGTTGCATCAGTGCAATCATAACCAGCATCAGCAGGTGCTGGGGTTGATGTAACTGCAGCAGGAAAAACCATTGTCCCAGAATCTGCAGCCACATATGCTCCTGACGCACATCCCATTACCAAACCAGCTTTTACACTAGCAGCAAATGATTTGAATTTAGCTGAACTAGCTTTTGTTCTTGCGCTAGAGGTGCTTACCAAAATAACTCCTGCCAAAATACCAATGATTGCGATCACAATCAAAAGTTCAATCAATGTGAAACCTTTTTTCATATTTTTATTTTTTATAATATTATATTTATCTGTTTTGCTAAAAAATCGACCTTTCTCTTTAGCATATATTTAAACTCACACTCAAGCTAACAAAAAATTATGATTTCACTTCGGTACATTCATTGGTGGCATAACTGCAAGTTATTGTGCTCAAATCTGGAGATGCACCCTTAGTTGCAGTAAATATATAGGTACCAGCCGATAAAGTATTAGTTGGCGCTTGATACGTGTATCCAGTTTTTGTATTTATATCTGGCCATCTAACAAAATGACCTGCCGCAGGTGTATTTGGGACACAAGCATCACTACTCGTACTGATACAGCAGACATATGTTCCAGTTGTGGAGTTGCCAGTTGGAACAGCAGCCCTAATAGCTTTTCCATTATCATCCGCACAAGTTACGAGCTCCGGAAGCAAACTGGACATTGTCGTGATTGCAGAGGCTGTTTTGGCTTTATCTACTCCGCTTCTGCTACTTACCAAAACTACTGAAGACAAAATACCGATAATTGCAATCACAATCAAAAGCTCGATCAACGTGAAAGCCTTTTGAAATGTAATTTTATTTTCTTTATTCATCATAAAACAATTATAGCACAATATTTAATTTTTTTGAACAAAATTGCAAATCCATACTTTATGAACTTTACGAACCTTAAAACTTTATAAACTTTCTTACATTTGTCCTGCCATATTATATATCGGCATCAAAATTGCAAAAACCAAAATCCCCACACCCAGCCCCAAGAAAGTAATCAATATCGGTTCAAGCATTGTAGAAAGATTGCGAGTGATGCGATCTGTCTCCTGATTATAAAAGACTGACATATGCCTCAAAACTTCACTGATTTTTCCTGCATCTTCGCCGATTTTAACCATTTGTGAAACGATTGGCGGAAAATGCTCTGAGCGCGCAAAAACACTACTCATTGCTCCACCTGACTTTACCTCATCAGCTGCGCGCAAGATAACAGCTTCATAAGCTGTGCTATTAACTACCTCGCCCACAATAACCAGGGCCCTGACAATTGGAATTCCTCCGTCCAGCAGCACTGAAAGATTTTCAGAAAAGCGAGAAATATAAACGTATTGAAAAAGCTTCCCAACTATTGGTATTTTCATCTTAATAACATCCCATTCTTTTTTTCCATCTTCAGTTTTGACATAATAAATAATTCCGCCAATTGTGGCGATGATTGCCAATCCCACAAACCACCAATAAACACTCATAAAATCCCCAATCCTCATTAATGCTGTCGTATACCAAGGAATCGCCACGTTCATATCCTTAAAAATGCTGGTCAATTTTGGCAAAACAACCGTAAAGACAATAAATCCAATAATAAGAGCTGCCGACAAAACAAAAACTGGATAAAACAACGCCCCCCTTATTTTTGAATTTAATTCATAATTTTTTTCGGTATTCTCAGCCAAAAACAAAATACTGCGTTGCAAGTTTCCAGAAAGCTCACCAGCCTTAACCATACTCACGGCTAAGTTTTCAAAAACCTCTGGATGCTTAGACATTGCCTCAGAAAAAGGCAGCCCATCTTCAATATCGCTAAGCATTTCATTTATGATTATCCTGAAAAAAGCATTTTCTGTTTGATCACCAACAGCCTGCAAGGAAGAAATGATTGAAACCTTCGCCTCAATCAATGTTGCAAGTTGTCGAAAAAAAACTGACAACTCCCTCATACTTACACCCTCCCAGATGTGCTGCAAGTCTTTCATTATAGCGGAAACTTCTTCTTGTTTTTCAATCTTAAGTGGAATATACCCCTTCTCTTGAAGCATTGCCACCGCCGCATCACTATTAATAGCCTCCATTCTGCCATTGATAACTTCTCCGCCTGAATTTTTTGCTTGAAATAAAAATTTCATAGTATATATTAACTTACAACTTACAACTAACTACTTACAACTAACTACTGACTACTAACTTTGAAAATCAGAATATACCCGCCACTCCAGAAATCTGAATTTATTCATTGTTGTAAGTTGTTAGTTGTGGGTTGTTTGTTTTGAATTATTTCTTCGAAATCAGCATCTGCAAGTATTCCTCATTTTTTGAATATACAAGTGCGTCATCCATAGTCACCAATCCTCTTTGAATCAAGTCTGCCAATGATTTATCCAGGGAAACCATTCCCTCCCTAAGACTTGTTTCAATAACACTATCAATCTGATATGATTTATTTTCTCGAATCAAATTTTCAACCGCGTGGTTATTCATCATAATTTCCATCGCCGGAATTCGTCCACCTCCAACTTTTGGAACAAGACGCTGAGAAACAACTCCCAAAAGTACACTTGCGAGTTGAGAACGAACTTGATTTTGTTGATGCGCAGGAAAAACGTCCACGATTCTATCAACTGTTTGCGAAGTATCGTTTGTGTGCAATGTTGCCAAAATCAAATGCCCCGTTTCCGCAGCCGTCATAGCTGTACTGATGGTATCCAAATCACGAAGCTCGCCAATAAGCACCACATTTGCATCCTCACGAAAAACACTGCGCAATCCATCTGGAAATGTTTTTGTGTCCCTGCCAATCTCGCGCTGGTTTATTATGCACCTGTCCTGTTCATAGATATATTCAATTGGATCTTCAATTGTGATTATGTGCTTGTCTTCATTATGATTAATAAAATCAATCAATGCAGAAAGTGTTGTTGATTTTCCATGGCCAACCGGTCCAGTCACCAAAAGGAGTCCCTGAGTGTTTTTTGTAAAATCATATAATATTGGCGGGAGACCCAATTCCTCCAAGGTGCGAACACTTCCAGATACCATACGCATAGCAACACTAAGATTGCCTTGCTGATAAAAAACATTGGTTCGAAATCGAGCTTTGTCCTCAAAATTATATGAAAAATCAACCTGACCATCAGCGATCAATTTTTTCTTATTCTCTTCGCTTGTAAGCGCATCACTAAGTGCCTGGGTATCCTCAGCTGATAAGATGGCCTCTTGTGTCAAAGGATACAATTTTCCATCCAATCTAAGAGTCGGATAACGCCCAACAACCAGATGCAAATCAGAGGCATTTTGTTGAGCAACTAAACGCAAAAGGCTTTTTATTCTTTGTTCACTGTGTAATGTTGACATTTTTTCTTGTCCTGTTAAATTCGCACTTAGCGATCATTCAACTAGGATAAATTTTTATTTTTGTTATATATTTTGTCTGTCGCTCACCAGCAAAGAAGGGTTTTTTGCATTTTGAAACAGCTCAGCCCAAACAAGTTATCAATTTATATGTATTATACTAAATTTTTAAATATTCAGCAAAGCATTAACCTTGCGTACAACTTCCGATGGAGTGAAATGAGATTTGATTAAATATTCATTAACACCATATTCAGCACCCTCAGTAATTTTTTCTTTTTCTGAGATATTAGTAAGCATTATAATTGGAATATTTTTCAGCGCATCGTTTTCTTTTATTTTTTTCAAAACCTCCATACCACCCATATATGGCATTATAATGTCCAACAAAATAATATCAGGAGTTAATTGTTCCAACTTTTTTATTGCCTCAAGTCCATTTTCAGCAATAATAACCTCAAAACCATCCTGAGAGAATTTTACCTGATAAATATCCCTGATAAAGGCATCATCCTCAACAATCAATATCTTTTTAGCATCCATATATTTTTACTTTATAAACTTTATAAACCTTATGAACTTTATGAACTTTTTACCATTTACTTATCATCCTCCACTTCTCCTCCAATACTCTTGCTTCCCTCAGTCACCCGCTCAACTTCTTCCAATGTTGTTAGTCCAAGCAGCACTTTGAGCACACCATCTTGCTTAATTGTAATCATTCCCTGCCTATTTGCATATTGTTGAACTTCAACCTCCGATCCATTGTGCTCAGAAATTATTTCTTTCATTTCCTTATCTATCTCAAGCGCTTCAAAAATTGCAATACGCCCTCTGTATCCAGTTTCGCCACATACTTCACATCCCCTGCCTTTATAAATATGAAATCCGTCATCAAGATTCAATTTGTATTTTTGAACCTCTTCACTTGGCAACCCCTCCACTTGACCACGAATATATTCCAAAACCGTTGAAGGAATTGTTATTTCCTCTCTGCATTCACTGCAAATCCTGCGCACAAGTCTTTGCGCTCCCACCACCCGCAATGAAGATGCTAATAAAAAGGCTTCGATTCCCATATCAACTAATCGCGGAATTGCACCTATAGAACTATTCGTATGCAAAGTAGAAAGCACCAAATGTCCCGTTAATGCAGCATGAATTGTTAGCTCTGCTGTTTCACTATCACGAATTTCTCCCACCATAATCACATTAGGATCTTGACGTAAAATACTACGAAGACCACTAGCAAAAGTATAGCCTATTTCCGGATTTATCTGACTTTGGTTTATACCTGAAATGGAATATTCAACAGGATCCTCCAATGTTATTATATTTCTCTCTTCCTTATTTAAGATATCCAAACAAGCATACAATGTTGTTGATTTTCCACTACCGGTAGGACCAGTCATTAGAATAATCCCAAATGGCTCCTTAATATTTCGCAAAAGAATTTCTTTTCCTTTTCCCATAAGACCCATACTATCCAAATCTATAACTTTGTTGCCTGTATCCAAAAGACGCAGCACAACCTTTTCTCCATCAATAACAGGAAGTGTTGATACACGAAAATCAACAGGATGGCCGCCTTCTTTGATCTTAAATCTTCCATCCTGAGGCTTTCTTTTTTCATCTATTTTCAAATTGGAAAGAATTTTTATTCTTGACACAACAGCGCGCCCAACTTCTTTAGGAATGGAAAGTGAAGCAAACAACACACCATCAACCCTGAATCGAACGCGGTATTCTTTCGTTCCAAACGGCTCAATATGAATATCACTAGCCTTCCCATCAATTGCATGCCTAATCACAACACTCAAAAGTTTTGTAACTGGTGCCGATTGCAAACCACCCTCAATAACTTTTGCATCTCCAGCTTCAGCTGACGACAAATCTATATCATCAACATTATCCGCTTGCAATGAATCCATTGCTTCTTCAATAGCTTTTTCAGCACCGCCCTCGTATTGCGCCACCATTTTCTGAAAAACATTTTCCGAAATCAAATACAAGTCAAATTCAAGCTTTCTTTTTTCCGAGATAAAACGCAGAATATTCAGAGCATTAGTATCACGTGGATCAACAATACCAACCTTAACAATTGTCCCACTTATTTCAAATGCGACAATCTTATTTTGCCTCGCAATGTCCTCGGAAATAACAGAAAGAACTTCAGGGTCCACAATAGGCGCATCCTGAAGATATGGAATATTTAATTCAGTCGCCCTTTCTATGAGCATATTCGATTCTGAAGGCTCCGAGTTTGATACAGCCACCGAACTTACGGTACTTTTTTTCAATATTTTTTTATGCATTATAAAAAATCCAATAAATCAATTAATAACAAAAGGATTTATTTTTCCCTTAACCACAGTATTATCTCCAATTGTCTGAGATTTTTGTGAGACATACATTTTTAAGGTAGAAATTGTTTCATCATCTAAGCCCTCATTAATTTTTTCGACTTGCTGACTATCAACTTTAGCAAGACCAAGGTATCCAAAATTCACATCAATATCAGCCAAAAGAATCGTAGCGGAAGTCTCAGCGGTTGCGGCTTCATCTTTTTGCTTTACAATATTTACAGATTTAATTGTGTTAAAAACAGGCATTCGCTGTAAATTATCAAGAAAAATTCTTATTTTATCATAATCACCTACCAATGAAATTTTGACCGATATAGATTGCATTTTGTTTACTTTATTCAAAACTTGCTGTCCAGTCATTGGATCAATCATAAAGGATTCCAATTCATCAGAAGAAATACCAGTCACTGAATTATTTGTAGGAACAGACGTATCCTTTGCATCACTTAGGGATATATTTACAAGTGACACATTTGCATCACTGGCCAGATAATTAATTCCGCTAATAATTCTTTCTTCTGCTTTATTCTCTGGCAAATAGCTACTAACTATACTTTCGCCATCCGCATTGTCGGAAATTTTTTTTCCAATTGATTCAATTGCCAGCCGTTTTTCTCCAATAGCTTTCAATTCAGTATTTGCCGCAAGTAATTCTTCATTTACTTTTTTAACATTACTAATTTCTGGCCATATGAAGCCAGCAAAAATAGCCAACGAAATTACCAACACGATAGGAAAGAAAAGAAATTTTAATCGCATTTGTTTTTCATCCAAAATCTTGTTTGAAAAGCAAGAACTGGGATGCACTATTTAAAAAAATTATTATTCAACAAATAAATCATTTTACTACAGCAGAAGATAAGTACCCTATAACGTAATGCCGCACATCGAATCATTTTTTAATCTTCATATCAACACTACAAGCTATGATATTTTCATTGCGGATAATACTTGAAAGCGCTACGTCAGTAAAATAATCAGACTTTTTAAAATTAAGAATTTGCTTGGCCACATCGTTAAAATTATTTGCATCAAATGAAACGACAATTTTCTCAGTATCATATTTAAAATCAGTAACTACAATATTTGCATCAAGATCACCGCCAAGATGATCCAAAAGTTTAGTCATCTCCAAGCGAGCAATGTTCCCATCGCTCAACTGAAGATTGTTTTTTATTTCGCTTAAACGCACTTGCATATCCACAACCCGTTCAAGACTTTTTAATCCAATAAGCTTATCATTTTCAGCTAAAACAGATTCTCTTAAGGCTTTATTTCTTCCTTCCGCAAAAGGCACATAAATTTTTAGCCCAAAAAGAATCAACAAGATGATGATTAAAATTCCCAGTGAGAAAAAAAATCCACCATTTCCATTTTTCACAGAAAAACGTTCCGGCTCCGCTTGTTGACTTTGACGCAAATTTATAGTAGTCATTTTTTCTTGCCCCGTTAACCCTGTTAAATTTCCGCAGGACGGAACCTATTTAACTGGGTAAAATTCGCTTTTGGCGACTATTTAACTGGGGTGCCTTTTTATTTTTATTAAGACCAGTTTTATATTTTGTTGTTTTATTCCCGCCTGTACTCCTCCACCCCTCGCAGAGCAAGACCCAGCGCAACAGAAAAAGAAGCTCCGAGTTGCCCAATCAATGGCTTTACATTATCATTAGATGAAATTCTTCTCCAAGGATTACCAAGTACAACAGGCATATCAAGCGAACGTGAGAAATACTCCTCAAGTCCTTTCATTTTTGATGTTCCACCCGAAAGAAAAACGCTGTCAATCCGCAAATCTTTATTTTTTTCTTTATGAGCATTTATTATTCGCTTTGATTCGCTGGCAATAAGTTCCAAAACAGGAACAATTAACGCGCTTTCCTTGCTATTAATAAGATCCTTATCGCCCTTTTTGAAAGTTTCTGCACGTTGCCTTGAAATACGCATACTGTCGCTAATAGCAGTTGTAATCTCATTTCCACCAGCATCAATATTGCGATTAACACTCACCACACCTTTTTCCAATAAGATAATATTGGTTGCTCGCGAACCTATATCGATAATAAAAAAATTGCCAACATCATCGCCCACCAGCGAGCGCGCAATCGAGAAAGTTTCAAGTTCAATAGCGTTAACCTCAAAATTCACGCCGGAAACAAGCCTGTCGTAATGCTCAATGTCTTTTTTTGGTGCAGCCACAAGAAGCACTTTTATTCTTTTCCCTCCATCCTTTCCTATGTTTTGTGCAAGTGTTTTGCCAGCTTCAATATGCTCGATAACTTCCCAACTCATAGCAACTTCATCAAGCGAGCTCGGAATATATTTATGCGCCTCAAATTGAATGGCTCTTGCAAGCTCATCCTGTCGCATATCCGGCAAATCAATGATTGTTATTAGTCCGCTAAAACCTGGGATGGAAACGTATGCCTGCGAACCCTTCTTCAGCTTCATCTTTGCAACCAAACCTTTCAACGCAGCATTAAGTTTTTGTTCATATGAAGAAATGCTTGCACCATTCGGTTGCCCACCTTGACCATCCCAATCCAAATCCACAATTCCATAGTTTTCCAATTTGGCTTTTTGATTTTCATAAGAAAGCTCCACAACCTTAATTGACGATGTTCCAAAATCGATACCAATAAAATGATTTCTTCTTTTTTTTAAAAATTCCAACATTTTTGTATTTGTATTAAACTTAAATTTGTAATGTCATTAGGCACATTACAAATTAAAAATATTTCCAATAGAAAACAGAACTTACTATTATCATAACATATTTTTAAAAAACAAACAATCTAATTTCAATTTATCCACAACCTAATTTTAGTTAACTAGTCACTTGGTTGTTTGATTGAATAGCTCTAGCGTGGAATTATCTAATTAACAAATTATTTATGTTTATCCAAGAAATACATAAATTCATTCTAGATATATTATTTCCCGTGCGTTGCATCGCTTGCAAGAAAGAGGGCTTCTGGCTGTGCGAAGCTTGTTTTTTACGTATCAAAACTAAAGAAGAACATTTTTGTGGAATATGCGAGAAAATGATCACACCGGCTGGACGCACCTGCTTTGCTTGCAAAAATATATCTTCCAAACAAGCAGGAAGAAATTCGTTGGATGCTTTGATTGTTGCTTCAAGCTATGCACAATTTCCAATTGCAAGCGCAATCCATCTTTTCAAATATCGTCTTATAGCAGATCTGCACATCCCATTTGGAAAATTGCTTACCAGCGCGCTACAAAAAACTGAACTTCCCTTGCCTGATATCATCGTGTCTGTTCCACTACACAAGAGAAGGCTTCGCTGGCGAGGATTCAATCAATCAGCTTTGCTGGGTCAATATCTGGCAAACAACTTATTACCTCAAGATATTATCTTATTTGACGAAAACATTCTTATTCGCAATCGTTACACTTTGCCGCAAATGGGGATAACCGATTATAGTTCTCGCAAACAAAACATAGCAGGCGCTTTTTCGCTCTCCCCCAATGCTGATGTCAAAAACAAAACAATTTTATTGGTAGACGATGTTGCAACCACTGGCTGGACCCTTTTTGAATGCGCGCGCATTCTCAAGAAAGGCGGCGCCAAAGAAGTTTTTGCAATTGTGATAGCGCGGCAAGAAACGAAATCATAGAACAAATAATGGGCAACAGACGACATACAACAAATAACAAGTAACACACAACTTTAGATAAATAAACAGATATTGAGTCATTTTGCCGTTGAGAAAATTATATGGCCGTTTTTATCTTCAATTAAGCCATATTTAACACTACCCTTTACAAAATCAATAAAAAGTGCTATACTTATAGGTTCTTTGAAATACACTCTCCGAGGAGGATGCTATGAATTTTACACTTTTAGGAAAACTGATTTGGGCAATCCAAACTCAAATCAATGCCGCAAAAAAAGAGTGCAGAAAATATGACTTCCAGGAAACAAAAAGACACATTCTGGATGTGTACAAGAACGAAGTTGGGGCGGATCGAGATCTTTACAGCAAAGCTATCTCGAGCCACTTTGGCAAACTTGGCGCGCAAGCATTGAAAATGAAACGCCAGGAAATCAAAAAACTTATTGCTGTTCTCAAAAAGATTGAGCAGCAAAAAATTATTCGGGAAGCCGAAGAGTTTTGGCTGCAGGAAAAGATACGCTCAGGGAGTGTGGAACTCTCCCCTGAGGGCGACATCTGTCTGCTGGAAGATGAAGCAGAAGATTAAACCATTGAGGATATTGCGATCTCGCAATATCCTCTTTTTTATTTATTTTATTCAACCACAACTCCCGCCTCAACAAGTGCGTGATAATGCTCCGATTTGCTGCGAAGCAGATATTCAATAACCTTTCCTCTTATGGGCATATTTTTAAGCCCGTTTTTTTGTGCAAATTTTTCAATTTTTTCCAAAGCGTCAGCCATCTGTTTTTTTTCCTCCACCAACAATTCTATCTCGACTATATTATAAGTGCTTTTGTCATCATAAACCACGCTATCAAGATCAATAACAAATCCTTCTTTTTTGTATTTTTTTCTTGTTGTGACGCAATTGCAAAAAGGTTTATAACCAAAAGCATTGATATCACTTTCAAAATCATTTATTGTCGCAATAGCAAAAATTTCCCTGATTTTTTCTTCCCCTTCAATTTCCTGATATTGCTGCGAAAAATTTTTATCCCCCAAATGCATCGGCAATTTCAATTCAAAATCATTCCCCCTTTTTCTCAGCCAAATATCATTTTTGGTCAGTGCAAATTCAGGCGTGTCGTAATATGTATCGGTGAAAGTTTTTTCACTGACAAAATCCGCATCGCCAACAAGATGCGCAATGTCACTTTCAGAAAGTATAAATTTTTTTTCTACTTCGAACATAGGGGCAGCTTTTTAGGTTTTAGCTTATTAGCTTTTTAGAAAAACACGAGAGTGAAAAATCTTTTAACCTTACATTTTGTGACAGATCTCGGCGATCGCAGAGATGTGTCATAATTTTTATTTTCACATTTTCATCACATTCGCTGTCCAAAATCGCGACCATGGAATTGGGCTTCCTCCTCTTCGGCTGGCGGAGCCACATTGAATTTCACAAAAGTCACGCGCGAACCGACATATACATCGCTTTCATCAACTTCCTCTATTCTTCCCTTTCTGTCCTTTTCATATGTCACACCCTTGGACTCAACCATAAAATCATCAGCATATTCAATAGCTTCCTTCATTCCATAATTTCCACCAACATTCAAACTAATCTCTTTTTCCTCGCTGCCAAGGTCATCAATCACAATTTTTATTTTTTCATCGTCAAAAATCGCCGTCACTTTTCCATCACTTTTACCATCGCCCAAAGAATTTTTAACAAGTTCAACAAAATAATTTCCAACTGCATACAATTTTCCCGGCGTTGCCGGCGTGCCTGACTCTTTGGAAATTTCCTTCCACCAAGCTAAGACCATCATTGGAATCAAACTTACCTGCTCCGCTTTAATTTCCAAACTTCTTTCAAAAATTTCCATTTTATTTATGGTTAGTAATTAGTAGCAAGTGCCTTACTTTAAAAACTTTATGAACTTTACAAACTTAAATATTTTCATACACCAATTCCTCATTTCTGATTGAATCTTTAATCACTTCAATAACCCTGCCAAAAACTTGGAAATTTCGCTTCATAATGATCGGTCGATATTGTGGATCTTGGCTCATTGGCGAAAGAATCACAGCGTTGGGAGAAAAATTGATTTGTTTGATAAGTGCCATTCCCTCCACCACCGCCACCACTTTGTCCTTTTGTCTAATGTCAGTTGTGATTTCAGTCAGCACCAAATCGCCAGTTTCAATGCCGGCATCAATCATTGATTCTCCCATCGCGCGAAAGACAACCACGTTTTCAGGTTTGGTGCCCGCCAAAAAATCACGATCCAGAGTGATGAATTCATCAAAAGCTTGCTCAGCAAAAACATTCATATTGTCGCAGCCCGCAGCGCTCACAACTGGCAATGTTACAGTTTGAAGTGCGCTGCCACTTGGCGACACCAACCGAATTCCCCTGCTTTGATGATGACAGCGAATGATGAGTCCTTTTTTCTCTAAACTTTCGAGATATTGCGTGACGGTTCGCAATGAGGAAACTCCGAGAAATTTTGCCAGCTCAGAAATTGTTGGAGAAGCATTGCTTTCTATAAGAAAATCACGTATATAATCAAATACTCGTTTTTGTTTTGACGTTAAAGTTGAAGATTTTTTTGACATCATTTGCCCATTATACATTTTTTATGTTTATGTAACAATACTTAAGTTGTACACACAATATACACAACTGTGCAAAAGTCTGTGCATAACTGATTAATCGCCCCCTTGAGCCATAAGAACACCTATCTTTTTTCAATATCGTGCAATGAAAACGTAAAATACCTCAATGTTGTGCATAACTCCTATACACAACATACACAAAAATAGACCAGAAAAAGTGAAATACTGCTTCTATGAGATTGTAGTAAATACACTGTGCAAAAACGCAGTTCCTTAAAAAATATACAATGAGGCTTTAAGAAGCCCAAAAACAAAAAATGGAGGGTAACGAAAATGAATCAACGAATGAGGGTTTTGGTGACTGAGGATGATTCAAAGACACGGGAGTTTCTTGGGTCAATGCTGAGCCATAAAGGCTACAGCGTGACGTATGCCGGCAACGGAGAGGAGGCATTAGAAATCATCAAGGAGCAAGACTTTGGGGCCATCCTTATGGATATAATGATGCCTGGCTTGAATGGTGAAGAAACAGCGTGGACATTGAAAGGTTATCTTAAAAATAGAACGCCCATCATCGCGGTCACTGCTCTACAGATGAACCCAAGCTTGTTGATAAAACTAGGCATAAAAGAACTAGTTCCAAAACCAATAATGGCCAACCGCTTATTTGAAGCAATTGAAAGAGTTACCAAGGTTGCAATGTCATCGCGTATTGCCTGCGCCTAAACACAAAAAAGAAAACGATTTTCAAGGCTCACACTAACAGTGTGAGCCTTTTAATATCTTAGTCTGGAAATTTATATTTGCCTTCTTTGTATTACGATTAGTTATTTAAAAATAGCATAATCTAAAATTCAAAAATGGAGGTGTAATTTATGTTGCCAGCAGAAACAAGAGCGCCAACATTGAGAATTTTGCTTGCAGAAGACGAAATTGATTGCACAAAAATTATTCAAGGAGTCCTTGAAAAATTGGGATATACAGTTACCTGCTGCACAGATGGGAGTGATGCGCTCAACGCCCTGAAAAATTTACCTTTTGACCTGGCAATATTGGATATTAAAATGCCCAAGATTAATGGGGTTGAAATTGTCAAAATTGTTCAAGAATTGAACAAAAATTTACCCATAATTCTTATGAGTGGATTATCCAAAGATGAAATCGCAGGAATTTTATCACAATTAAGCACTCCCAAATTGTATTGCATTAGCAAACCAATCCTTATAATTGATTTGATTAAAAAAATAGATTCCATATTTGGTTTCAATAGACCAAAAGATTTTTTCAAATAAAAAAACAAAGCGATATAAAGCAATACAAAAAACAGCCTCGCGAAAAAATTCGCCAGACTGTTTTTAACTTATTACCGTAATTTTGCAATCAAAAACAATTCCAAACTAACCATATCATTAACCAAATGCATTCCAAGCTTTTCAAAAAATTTCTCGCTGCCATAATGCACATCCCAGAGAGTCCGATCAAAATCAAAATGCGCTTGCCCATTAATAACCCCGTCTTCCATTGGCACAATCATTGCCGGAAATTCAATCGGATTAGCAAGCTCCTTTATAGTTAAAAGCCCACTGATAATGAAATTAGGTGTTCCAGCGCGTGCAGCCTTTATTTTTTCCACCGAGTCAAATTTAAATAATGCCTCAGGATAATTTTCCACATCAAAAAAATCTGATGATTTGAGATGTGTTTCCAGCACACTTCTCAATGCATCGTCTTTTAAATCATCATCCTTAATTGTTGTCATATCCAAAACAATATCACCGCCAACAATATTTTTATCTTTCACAATAAGACCACCAGATTTGATTGTTATTTTCCCGTGATGGGCGTATTTTGCATTGCGTCCAATCCAGCCAACCACGCTGTTCTCTGTGTCTATCTCATATTTCCCATCAATAATTATTGGAATTTCAACAACGTTGCCTTTTTCAATCGGATATCCTACGGCTTCCCACTTAGCTAGTCCGCCAGAAAATTCAAAAACATTTTCATAGCCGGCTTTTTTAAGTTTTATCGCAGCATCAGTTGTGGAGAGGGAATCCTCACTTTCGTTGTAAACAACTATTGTTTTCCTCTTATTGTCAGTGAGCTTTTCAACATATTCCAAGAAAATAACTTCATACACTGGAGCACTAACGGCTCCAGCTATATGCTTTTCATTGTAATATTCCGGCGGCAAGACATCAATCAATAGAAAATCTTTTTTTTTATCCAGCCAAGCTTTAAGCTCCTGCGCTGAGATTTCAACTGTTTTCATAAAATTATATTTAAACTTGTTTCCATTTCTTAATATCTTTTATTAATACCTTTTTTGAAACATTTTATTCTGCACAAAAAAAACCGCTTGCGCGGTTTTTTAAAACAATTTTTATCAACATTATGCCACCGTCTGCACTTCGACATTTTCAGCTACCCTGCCAATACCGCAGCATTTTTTCATAATTAAAAATGCGACAATCAGTAAAATTATATTCATCAAAAATGGCAACTGCACATTTTTTTCAAAAAGCGCCCCAGCCAGCAGCGGACCAACTATCATAGAAGCAGACATTATTGAGGCCATAACACCCATAACCTCTCCTCTTCGCATTTGTCCCGCTGCTCCTGCAATTCCGCTCGACATCACAACTCGCAGTGTTGATTGTCCAAGAGTGGTGAGAAATATTCCGATTGCAAACAAAGGCAGAATTTTAAGATCGGCAAACACAAATCCTAGCGACATAACGACAAAAAACCAGATTTCCAAATCAACTTCCTTGAAATATTTGAGCCAAATTTTTTTCAGCGCAAAAGTTTGGTTAATGACCAACACCACACCCATACCGGTAAAGAGATATCCTGTTGCCACGGCCGAAAAGCCAAACACTGATTTTGTGAAAAGGGCAAAGATGGATTGCATTCCAGCAAAAGCCACTCCAAACAAAAACCAGGACAAATAACGACCTCGAAGTTTTTCATCTCTCACTGCATTTATAAGTGGAGTTAGCGGGTTAATGGGAATTCTTTTTTGCATCGCCTCGCGATTGTTATGTGTTTCAGACAGAAAAAAATATGCACCAATAGCATTTAACATTGCCAAAACTCCCACAAACCAAAATGGAAGCGCAGGAGAAATCGCACTTAATATTACACCGATAGCAGGTCCCACAATAAAGCCTATTCCAAAAACAGCCCCGATCATTCCCAAATTAGTTGTTCGCTCTTTATCAGATTTAGCAATGTCAACCAAATAACTTTGCGCAATTGGGAAATTTCCAGCAGCCATCCCATCAATAATTCTGCCCAAAAACAAGACCCACACGGCATTTGCTGAAGCAAATACAAACCAACCAATGGCAGTGCTTATGATGCTGATAATCAACACGGGTCGGCGTCCAATTTTATCTGATAATGCTCCCAAAAACGGTCCACTGACAAAAGAAAAAAGTGCGAAAGAAGAAAAAAGCAGTGTCACCACAAAAGACGACACACCAAAACTCTCCACATAATATGGCAATACCGGAATAATAATTCCCAAGCCAATCACATCAATCAACACTGTGAGCAAAATGATTATTTTGTCCTTTTGAAATTGCATAAACATAAAATTACTTCGAGATTTATCGCTTTTAAAGAAAAAAAATGTTAACTTCGAGTCAGAATCAATCTTACCATTCAAAAAAAATTTAATCAATACATCTTTTATTGATAAGTTACTTTATTTTAAAAATTTTGACAAAAATGATATTTTATGTTACAAAAGATGTGGCTTCATGTTGTGACTTGTCAAATGACAAGAATCTATTTCGGGGGAGGAAGTATGCCACAGCACTTTGAAAAAGATGTTCCAACAAAAGAAGAAATGGAACAACCACGAAAGTTTACTCGTCTGCTTAGGGAATATATGACCAATCATAAGTTAACCCTCGTGGGCGTGCTTGCTCCAGGCGTGGCTTGCGTGACAGATGCCAAATTGGCAGCAATTCATATTTGCTTTTTGAAAAAACACTGGGAACCAAGAAGACCGCCCAAATTAAAACGTCTCCCATTTAAAGACCCTAAAAAACGTGCACCGTTATCCACCATACCATTTAACGGTTCGATTACTGATGTTATGCAATATGCACAAAGAAGTCTTGTGCCAAGTTGCAGTGCAGAGTGGTTTACACAACCGCAAAAACTTTTTTGCTAATAACAAAAATTAAAACACTCCTCAAGGGGATAAGCACAAAGCTTATCCCCTTTTTAAATTCTCCAAACCACAGCCACCCGTTCGAATCCACTTCCTATGATTTTAAAGACCCATTAAAAATGAGTCTTTAAAAAAATTTGTGCTTCTGGATGAAATTCAAACTTTTTTGAAAAAAATAGAACCCTAAACAGACTCCATCTTATAATTTGCGGAAAGGGAGGGATTTCCGCGTCACTCACTCGCTGCCGCTCACTCATTCCTTACCCAGGGCAGCGATAAATGCTCGTATTCATCGATGCACACTGCGATGTCTTTTTACTGAAAGCCACCTTGTTTAGCTTCTGCGCCCGTTCGAATCCTTTCATTTTCAGATATACAAAACAGAGTCCCTAGAAAAGGACTCCGTTTTGTATAATGCGGAGAAGGAGGGATTCGAACCCTCGAAGGGTTTTACCCCTTGCCACGTTAGCAGTGTGGTTCTTTCGGCCTCTCAGACACTTCTCCGTAAAATTATTCATTTGTGAGGAAGCAGTGGGATTCGAACCCACGATGGGTTTTACCCCATGACAGTTTTCAAGACTGTTTCCTTCAACCTCTCGGACATGCTTCCTTATAAAATTTTACTATTATCCTCTTATTTTTTTAATAATTTTGGGATTACTCGAACCTATTTCTTTTAAATATTTATCTATACTTATCTTGTTGCTCAAATATATATTCTTTTTAGAATTTTTTGTTGGCGTATGCCCCAATATCGTCAAGTACTTTTCTAAAAATTTGAGAATATTCTCATTTTTATTCGTGACTGTAAGTTGCTTATATATATAACTTCCACCCTTGCCTTTAAAATATTTTACACCCACCGAACCTTCCGTATCAAAAAGTCCCCTAACTGTTGCTTTCGCAAATTTAATATCGTTTTCTATCCATGTAGGAATTTTTCTTTTTTTCCCATTGAAACCTAACTTTTTCAAATAATCGCAGACGTTTTTTGACGACAGTTGTATTTCCGCTGTTCCTCTTTTTGGTCGATCTTGAGATGTTGCTAGCGCACCTGGAAATAACTTACGCAATAACTTTTCAACAAAAGTTACATATTCCGCATCAGCAATTCGATTCAAGTACACCTTAACAAAATACTTATTTACGCTGCCATCGCCAAGAAGGATTCCAAACAATTCAGCCAGTTCTTTCGTGTGGCGCTTTGGCAAGATAACATAATTTTTATTGTTCAAATTGGACCTATTCGCACAAATAAGCGAACAGAATTTTTGAGTTTTATATTTTTTGTCGAAATTATTTCCACAAAATTTACACTTTGCATTCATGCTAAAATTATAACATGAAACATTCTACCGTTCAACCGCTCAATGTGCGCCAAAAACAAAATGTGTCCAACAAGATATCTTATGTACCATAACACCCTATTTCGACTTTATTCATCATATCAGCTAGAAACATATTTGTAAATATGCTAGAATTGGATCAGCACTACTTAAATAAATATAAAGAATATGTCATTTGACCTTAGAAATTCCAAACCACTTCATTCAGCAAATATGCCTGCTGAATCCAATGATAACCAACACAACCAAAAAGACCCCGGTGAAGAAAGAGGCGCGGGAAAAATCCTCCACCAATGGAGAGCACCTGAATTTGAAGTATATGAAAAAAGTGCGCGTTGGTATTTTGTTTTTGTTCTTTTTATTGGAGCGATGATTGTGTATGCGCTTTTCACAAACAGCCCTATTATGGCAATTACGTTCATTTTGCTTGGCATTGTTGGCTATATTCACCTGCAAAAAGATCCACGAGTGATTTCTTTCTCTATCACTTCCAAGGGTGTGATTGCCGACAAGGAGATGTACCTATATGAAAATATACATTCTTTTTGGATTTTTTATGATCCACCTCATACCAAAACTATCAGTCTGCATACCAAAGCATCAATGTTACCACTTGTGCACATTCCCCTTCGCGACCAAAATCCTGTGAAATTGCGCGAGCTTTTGATGAAAAATATTCCGGAAATCAAACAAGATCCGGGTTTGATTGACGCGATTGAACGTGTTTTGCATATCTAACCAACTTACAACTAACAACAAATAACGTACGACAAGGGTTCAAGTGTTGCCTTTTTTTGTATTTTGTTGTAAGTTATAAGTTGTTAGTTGTTAGTTGTTAGTTGTGGGTTGTGGGTTGTTAGTCACAAGAGAAGTCCTTGTAGCTCAGTGGATAGAGCGTCTGGTTGCGGTCCAGAAGGTCGCAGGTTCGATTCCTGCCAAGGACACAAATAAATGAAATGAATTTGGGGACTTGGAGTGAGTAAACGATTTCACTCACGTCAGGAATCGAACGCCGGAGCAATTTTCGTCAGCAGACAAAAATGCGAGGCGGTGGCCAGACAAATTTTTGCGTCGGCAAAAATTTAGTCGAGGCCGATTCCTGCCAAGGACACAAAATTTGTCGGAAAATGTCAGGAATTTAAATGTCTTGACATTTTTCGATAAAAGGAGTATAATATAAGGTTGATGTTTTTTCACAATTTTTCAGGTGCTTTGCACCCCACTTCAAGAAATGGAGGACGAAAGATGCACAAAAACAACAGAGGCGCCGATTTGAAGTTAAGACTTGGTTTTGTTAATTTTGACGAATTACCAGACATACCAATAGATCAGCAATATATTATTGCTGCTATTATCAAGGAAGAAATGCGCAAAACCTGCAGTCATGCTCGTCCCGTAGTCCCTTTAGAACCAATGCAGGAGCAAGTAAGTATTGGCAACGGCGATGGCTCAAATGGTGATATTAGCAACCGAGATGAAGATCTTAATGCCCACCAAAGTCATAATGCTTGCCAGACAGTTGCCAATCTGCAACGCAATCTTCAAAAGATTGATGAAGGAACATTTGGGCTTTGCGACAATGAAGATTGTCAGGAGCCAATAGGCGCAGCCAGAATGTTTAATTCCCGCTTTGGTGCAACTCACTGCTTGGGTTGCCAAAGTAAACGAGAAAAAAACAGGACGCGCGGACCCGGGAGAGTGCGCACAGTTGCCTAGGGAAAAATTTCTTGAACAAATTAAAACGGTTTAGATAATTATCAAATTATCTAAACCGTTTTTTTATTTCCCAAAATTATCACTAGATACAAAACATCCATTGAGCTATAATCTAAGTATGGATTTTTTGAAAATAAAATTGGAAAAACTGCCGCGCATAGGAATAAAATATGGTGCGATTTTAAAAAAACTCAACATTGAAACTGTAGAGGATTTTTTGCTGCACTTCCCTTTTCGCTATGAGGATTATTCTGAGCGAATTTTGATTGAAAATCTTGCCGCTGGTGAAACAGCAACTGTGATGGGAGAAGTTGTGCAAAGTAAATTAGTGCGCACTTGGAAAAAGAAAATGATGATCACAGAGTGTTTTGTGAGCGATGAAACTGGCACTGTGAGAGCTGTGTGGTTCAATCAGCCATATGTCAGCGATTCGCTCACTGCCGGCAAAGGCGTGCGCCTTGCTGGAAAAATTTCACAAGATGCAAAAGGATTATTTTTTTCAAATCCTGCGTGGGAACTTTCTTCGCGCACCCCAACCAACACAGGACGGCTTGTGCCAATATATCCAGAAACTGAAGGGCTAACTTCAAAATGGATTCGTTGGCAGATGCAAAGTATGATCAAATATGCCGATGAGCTTATCGATCCGATTCCAGAAAATATTTTAAAGGGTTTGCATTTGCCAATTTTAAGCGAAGCTGTAAAATCTTTGCATTTTCCAAAAACTCTTAAAGAATTTGAACTTGCGCAAAAACGATTCGCTTTCCAGCAAATATTCTTGGTGCAACTTGCAACTCAACGAGTCAAAATTTCTTGGGACAAGCAAAATGCTGTTTCAATTGCCTTTAATGAAACATTAACAAAATATTTTGTCCAGTCACTCCCCTTCGCCCTCACTGATGCTCAACGCAAAGCCGCATTTCAAATTTTGAAAGATCTGGAAAAACCTTTGCCGATGAATCGTTTACTCAACGGCGATGTCGGCAGTGGCAAAACAATCGTGGCCGCAATGGCCAGCTTGTCAGCCATTAACGCTGGTTTTCAAGTGTCATTAATGGCTCCGACGGAAGTTTTGGCACGACAACACTATATAACATTTTGTGAAATTTTAAAGAATAGCGATATAAAAATTGCATTACTCACTAATTCATACAAGGAGATAAAGAATTTCCAATTTCCAATTTCCAATTTCCAATCAAATCCCAATGAAAAAATTTCAAAAAATAAAAGTAGGGAGGACCTGTTATCCAAATTAAAATCTGGCGAAATAAATCTCGTCATCGGGACGCATGCGATAATTCAGGATGACATTCGTTTCAAAAACTTAGCCTTGGTAATTGTGGATGAACAGCATCGCTTCGGAGTTAATCAACGAGCTTTCCTGCAACAAAAAATAGAGGAAATAAACGATGGTTTGCCAAACAAAATACCTCATTTATTAACAATGACTGCCACACCGATTCCGCGCACCTTGACGCTGGCTTTTTTTGGCAATCTCGACATCTCGGTGCTGGATGAAATGCCAAAAAATAGACTTCCTATTATCACTGAAATTATTTTGCCAAGCAAGAGAAAAGATGCGTATGATTTCGTGCACAAAGAAATTTCCAAAGGTCATCAAGCTTTCATTATTTTTCCACTCGTAGAAGAATCAGAAAAACTAACTGAACTTAAGGCTGCCACTCAAGAGCATACAAGATTGTCGCGGGAAATTTTTCCAGATTTAAAATTAGGACTTCTGCACGGCAAATTAAAAGCAAGTGAAAAAGAGCAGGTGATGGCTGATTTTAAGGATAAAAAATATGACATCTTGGTCGCCACAAGCGTGGTGGAAGTTGGCATTGATATCCCAAATGCTACTGTTATTATGATTGAAGATGCAGAAAGATTTGGTCTCTCGCAACTTCATCAATTTCGCGGACGAGTCGGCAGATCAGACAAACAATCATATTGTTTTCTTTTTACTGGGAGCAAAACCATCAAAGCAAAATCACGTCTGAGTGCTATGGAAAAAACATCCAGCGGTTTTGCGATTGCCGAAGAAGATTTGAAACTGCGCGGTCCGGGAGAATTTCTTGGCACGCGACAATCAGGCCTTCCTGACATTGCAATGGAACATCTGTCGAACGTAAAACTAATTGAAATCGCTCAGGATTATGCTGAGCAGACCTTACAAGACAGCCCCGATTTGAAAGATTACCCTCTTTTGCAAAAAGAACTTGGAAAATTTCAACAAAATATACACCTTGAGTAATATTTTCTATTTTGCTATAGTTATTAGGTAATTTGCTGCTCAAAAAAATGTTTTATTTGCACAGCATACTTTTAATTTTCAATTTACAATTTTCAATTTTCATTCAATTTTCAAGTTTTCAATGTTTCAATATTTGTTTCATTGATAATTCATTGTAAATTGATCATTGAGAATTGATAATTGAAATTTTTTTATGGAAGAAAAAATTTTCAAGGCTTATGACATTCGAGGACTTTATCCTCAAGATTTAAATGGGCAAGACGCGTATCAGATTGGACGTGCAATTGTGCAGCATACTGATGCAAAAACCATTGTGATCGGAGCTGATATGCGCACATCTTCTCCGGAAATTTGTGATGGATTGATGCGAGGAATCACTGAACAAGGAGCTGATATTATCAACATTGGCCTGGTGAGCACGCCAATGTTATATTTTGCTTCTTGGAAATTAGAAGTTGACGGCGGTGTTATGATTACAGCATCGCACAACACTGCTGAGTGGAATGGTCTTAAGCTTTGCAAAAAAAATGCGGTGCCAATTGGCGAAGGAGATGGGATGGAAGAAATTCGCGATCTTGCACTTGGCGGAAAATTCACACAAAGCGAAATCATTGGAACAATAGAAAACAATGAAACATTAAAAAGCGAATATTTTGAATATATTTCAAGCTTCTTTAAAAAGGGACTTGGCAAGAAAAAAATTGTCATTGATTTTGCAAATTCTGTCGGCGCATTGGACAAAAATATTTTTGAAAAATTTTCTGATGATATTGAGCCTGTTTATCTTTTTGAAGAACTGGATGGAACTTTTCCAAATCATGAGGCAAATCCACTGAAACTTGAAACTCTCAAAGCTTTGCAGGAAAAAGTGCTAGCGGAAAATGCTGATCTAGGAATTTCCTATGATGGCGACGCTGATCGGGTTGGTTTTGTTGATGAAAAAGGAGAAATAGTTCCAATGGATTATATGATAGCCCTGCTTGCTGAAGAAACTTTAAAGAAATATCCAGGAGGAACTGTCCTGATGGACCTTAGATCTTCCAATGCAGTTAAGGAAGTTATTGAAGAAGCTGGAGGAAAAGTGCATCGTTGGACATTCCTTAATCAAAGGGCAGATGCGCAAAGATGATGCAATTTTTGCCGGAGAACTTTCTGGACATTATTTTTTTGAAGAAAATTCCAAAGCCGAAATGACCACCCTAGCTGTAATTACATTGTTAAATCTAATGAATGAAACAGGCAAGAAAATGTCAGAGTTAACTGAAAATCTTAAGCGATACTTTCATAGTGGAGAGATAAATTCGGACGTTGAAGATAAGATTGGAATGATGAATAAGCTTAAAGAAATTTACAGCGAAGGCACAATAGATGAGTTGGATGGTGTGCGGATTGATTTTGCAGATTGGTGGTTCAATGTCAGAGCCTCAAACACTGAACCAAAACTGCGCCTTAATCTTGAAGCAAAAACAAAAGAATTGATGGAACAAAAGCGCGACGAATTGCTTGCCATTATCAGAGGATAAAAAAACTTTTTCACAAAAAAACGAGCTTGCTTTGCGCAGGCTCGTTTTAAATTTAACTGTTTTTTTCCTCCAAGAATTTTACTACTTTGTCAGCGACCTCACCTGGATCAAGTTTCACTTTTTCAAAAAAATCCTTAGCACCCAAAGCAAACGACTGTTGCCTGTCAGTATCACTGTCCAAATTTGAATTAACAATCACTGGAATTTTGCGATATTTTTCATTTTTTTGCATTGCCTCCAAAACTTCAAAGCCATCCATTTCCGGCATAACAATATCAAGTAAAATTAAACTTATTTCGTCGCCTTTTCTATCTAGCCATTCCATCGCTTCTTTTCCATCTTTTGCCTGCAACACTTCAAAACCCTTAGCCGAAAGTCCAATCGCAGCCAATTCCAACAAATCAGCATCATCATCAACCACAAGTATGATCTTTTTTTTATTTTCCATTGCTTTTGTAAAGACGTATCTTTAAAAATTCCTATATAAAAATATTATACCACCTTTACCATCCTATAACAAATACAATTGCATAAACAGAAATTGTATTTAAAAAAATATTATACTATAAATCCAACTTTCGTTTTCACTTCATCAAGTTTTTCTTTGGCAATTGGACGAACTTTTTCTGCCCCATCTTTTAAGATTTCCAAAACCTCTTCATCTGAAAGTGCGCTATACTTTTCTTGAAATGGTGTCAGAAATCCAATGATAACTTCTGCCAATTCGGCCTTAAAATCTCCATACCCCTTTCCCATATACATTTTTTCAATTTCTTTGGGAGATTTGTTAGAAAATGCAGCGTAAATATTAATAAGATTTTTCAGTGCAGGTTTGTCGTCAGAATAAACAATTTCACTGCCAGAGTCAGTTACTGCTTTTTTAATTTTGCGTCTGATTGTTTCTTCGTCGTCCAAGAGTTCAATGCGGTTATACGCGGATTCGGCAGATTTGCTCATCTTTTTCTCTGGGTTATCCAATCCCATAACCCTCATTCCCTCCTCCTTGATAAATGCTTTTGGAATAATAAATGTTTCTCCAAATTTTTGGTTAAATCTCTTGGCCAAATCGCGCGCAAGTTCCACATGCTGTTTTTGATCCTCTCCTACTGGCACAACCTCGGTTCCATACAACAAAATATCAGCCGCCATCAAAACTGGATAATCAAAAAGCCCAACAGCAGCACCTTCGCTTCCTCCTTTTTGCGTTTTGTCTTTAAACTGGGTCATTTTTTCCAGCTCTGACATCTTAGAAATTGTATTTAAAATCCACATCAATTCTGTATGCTCGGGGACCTGCGATTGGATAAAAATAATTGGAAATGTTGGATCTCCGCCAGAGGCGGATCCGCCTTTGGCGGAAATTCCTGCAGCCAAATATATCTTGGCAATTTCAATGGTTTTTTTTCTAAGAGTTTCCGGATCTTGTGGCACTGTGATAGCATGCATATCAACTACGCAAAAAATAGATTCAAACTCGTCTTGAAGCTTGACCCAATTAGCAATAGCTCCCAGATAATTTCCAATGTGCAAGTTTCCACTTGGCTGTACGCCAGAAAAAATACGCTTTTTCATAAAAGTCTTAACGTCCAAACGTCACACGTCCAAACGTCATCAGTAATTTAATTTACTTATAAATGCCGCTATTTTTCTTGAAATACGGTCCGTTTTTTCATATAATATTTCAAAATCTTCCTTATCTATGTATTTAAGATCACTTCCTAAATACAGCATTGAGCGAACTTCTCCACAAGACGCTTTCGCAATATAGAGAAATCTTTTAAATTCCTTATCACCTTTTCTCTCAAATCCTTCTGCGATATTATTCATTATTGAAACTGCCGCTCTCTGAATCTGGTCCTTAAATCCAAAATCTCTATTCAACTTAAATGCATCATAAATATTACACACAAGAATTCTGGACTCCTGCCAAACAATAATATCCTCAAACTTATCAATTTTCATACTATTTATTTAATGGCATAATAATCCTATGCTATTTCATTTTAACACCCAAAAAGCATCATGTAAAACAAGAATTAAAAACTAATGTTTCCAATTCTTGTTTTATGCTTTTTAACCTTTTGACGTTAGACGTTTTGACTTCCTTTAGAATTTCGCCCAGCCAAAGATATCGGTGAAGTTTCCAATAATGATTTGGATAATATTTTCCCTTCTTTTTGGAGTGAGTAGTGCAAAGTCATTAGAGATAGCAATATTACCAGAAGCATCAATAGATTTAACTTTAAAGTTGTATACTGTGCCTGGTTTGAAAATTGTGACAACACCAACGTGACCAGTAGTCAAGTTATCGGTAATTTTAATTTCTTTTTCATCTCCAGATCTTCCTTCCTTGTAAAGGATGCTTGAGGTGGCTTGTTCATCTGTTTTCCAAGAGATGATGGCCTGGACTTTGTCTGATTGAGTAAGGGCACTATCGGTTTTGACGTTATCAATTTTTGGAGGATTTTCATCTTTGCCAGTCGTGAGATCTGGGACTTTAATAGTTGCTTCAGTGCCTTGCTCGTCTCTTACTGCAATTGTTATGGCAAATGTGGAGCCTTGATCAAGATTGGTCAGTTCAATTTTATGATCAATGGTGAGTTCTCTTGCTCCTTGAGCACCGGTTTTCATTCCATCTTTGATGTCTGTGTAAGTGACGTTGGCATCAGTAGGCACATTAGTTTTAAAGGTTACTATAGCGCCGTGTTCATTAACATCGTTAATGGCGATGTCAGATATTTTGGCTGGTGATTTTGGTTCGAAAGTTTGATCAGAAGATGCAAAAAGTCTACCATCTTTATCCTCACCCTTAACTCGATAATGATAAACCACTCCTTGATTGAGGTTGGAGAGATTGATGGAATGTTCCGTGGTAAAGGAATTGTTTTCCTTTTTATCACCATAGCTAGTAGAAAGTCCGTATTCCACGGTTGAAGTAGTTTCCTGATCAGTTTGCCAAGAAACAGTGGCTGTGCCGAGGTTTTTTGATTCTACTTTGATTGAAGAGAGAGATGATGGTGAGGCTGTGGTGAAGGATGATTCAGATGATTGAGAGATATTGCCGGCAGCGTCTAGAGAAGTTGCTTTGAATAAATATTTTGTAGCCGGAATAAGTCCGTTTAGAATAACAGTGTGAGATGTTGCATAGTTATCTTTATCCTCATTCACCACCTGATCGCCACTTACATTCTCATTTGCAGCGCTAATTCCAAATCCAACGCTGCTACTTCCCTTTTCATCGGTATTCCAAGTTATAGTTACTCCTTCTCCAATAATATCTGCAACTTTCACATTACTAATTGTCGGTGGCAGAATATCAAAACCACCGACACTGCTTTGAGAAATCAGTTTATCCAAAGTTGTAAAGTCTTTTTCTTCAGAAGAAATAGCCACTGCATCTGGAAGATTATCCTGACAAGTCACTTTGTAATAATGTTTGGTGGAAAACAACATTCCCGTAAGGGCAATCGCGTGAGATTTATTGTAAGTATCCGTTTTTTCTTGCACTGGCACATAAGTATAGCTGTCTGGGCTTGTGCCATATTCCACAAAACAATTTGCAATTTGATCTGTTGCAAAAGAAATTACTGCCGCTGTGTCAGTTAACATTGAAGGATTTACATCTTCAAAAGTTATTGTTTCGAGAGGTGGATGATTAAGGCTGGCATCTAACGGCATATCAAAAAAATATTCTGCAGAGGTGGTGCCACTGCCGTAAATGTCTTTGGAGATTACTTTGTAATAATATTTAGGATTAGCATTATCCAGATCGGAAATGATATATGTATGACCTTTTTGCAGCGTCACTTCTTCAGTCAATGTTGTGTATGGTCCTCCGGCAGATATGGAATATTTAACTTGAGATGTGGCATCCTCATCTGTTACCCAGGTGATTGCAGCTTGATTGATTGTGACCATCGGAGACAAAACACTTGTAATTGTTGGTCCTGCAGTATCAATATCGGTAGTAAAATTGTATAGCAGTCCAGCGTTATCAGCGAGCGACTCTCCTCCATCATCATCCACTGCTTTGATTGTGAAATAGTATGGAATACCTCTCGTTAAATTGGAAATGATTTTTGAATGCGTTGTTTCTTTTTTCTGATCTTCAAAAACAATTGGCTCGGTTAAGGTGGCTCCGATATGATTTTCAGCATAAGAAACAATTGAAGGAACGGATTTATTCGTTGTCCAATTGATGCGCGCTTCATTTTCTCCTAATACCATAATTTCAACATTGGTAATGGCAGGTCCATCTGCGGTAGTAAATGAATATCCATCAGTGCCTTGCACGCTTTCTCCAACTCGTCCTGATGCATCAGCTGATTGCAATTTGAGATAATATGTTTTGTTGGGAGAAAGATTGGTTAAGGTTAAATTGTGTTTTCCTATGCCACCAGCGTTGTTTGCTACAGACATCACTCCTTGCATTTTAGCATCACTAAAATCTCCACCTGTTTCATCTATGTATGCCACCATTGAATTTGAAAGGGTGTCAGTGTCCCAAGAAACAAGAGCTGAGGTTGAGGTTATGCCGGTAATTGAAACTGCTGATATTATAGGCTCAGTTGAAGGAGTTGTGCCTCCTCCACCCTCTCCAGCATCCTGAATGCCGTTAGCTTTTCCGTTAACAATTGAAGAATAGGCTGAAATACTTCCATTGCTATCATTAGTAGTGACTTTGTAATAGTAGTTTGTGTCTCCCGAAACAGAATTGTCACCATAATAGTTTGTTAGACGGCTTGGAATAGTGTCAATTAAGGTCCAATCGTTTTGATCAACAGAACGATAAATTTTATACGAACCAAAACCAGGATCAGGCAAGGCGGCAACTTTCCAAGCAACAAAGAGTCTAAACTCTGAAGGAGTAATATTTAAATTAGAAGTGTCTTGCACCATTGCCGAAGCAGGAACTTCTGGCGTAGTGGCACTGGAAATTACCGAAGTAAAACTATTGGCATTTTTAACTTGAAAATATACCGTGGCAGGAGTTGAGGCTAAGGTAATTTCTTTGGTTGCAGTGTATGGTTCCCAAGAAGCTCCAACCAAAGTTGGACTAGTGGAAACTTTCATCTCAAGTGGGGTTGCGTCAGTTGCATCCATTGTTACTATCGCAGGAGTTACTGAAGCATCGACTTTAATCGGCACTGCTCCTAAAACTGGAATCATTGTATTTAACGTAAAGGCGCTGGAATCTTTTTGTGTTGTGTTTGGCCCTGCTTCATTATCAGTTACCACCACTCTGATTTTTGCATCAGCAATATTAATATTATTGCCAAGCTGCTCTGTTGCATTCCAAGTTACTGAATAATCCAAGAAATTAACTTCTTCTACTGTTTTTGGATTGCTTGCTCCAGCAGAAAGTCCACTTACAATCTGAGTATAACTTACACCATTATTAAGTGAGTAATAGTAACTAGGAGTAAGAAGATTTGGAGTGGCAGTTCCTTCTGTAGTATCAGGGTCGCGCACTGAAAAATCAATTACAACCGAGCCGCTCTCGTTTTGAACGGCAGACATTCCGCCTACTCCTGTTGTTGGAAAATCAGGATTAAATTCAGGTTTAGCATTAACTACATATTTAAGACTAACATCTGACAAAGTTGGAGTAACCGAAGTGTCGGCAGTTGTCACAAATGCTTTGTATTGAATCCATTGATCGTTAGTGCTGTCAGTCAAAGCTGTTGGTAAAGTTTCACTGCCATCTGGCGCGGTAAAATATGTTAGATCAGTTCCGTCAGTTCCCATCCATGAAGTCCAGACACTGCCATTTGCAGAGGAGCGCAATTGTAATTTTATATCGGTTTGCGCTGGCAAATTCTCAGTCCAAAGTATCTTACTTAAAACATTAGCCTGAGAACTTGTGTCGTATGGAGAGGATATTAATGCTGGTGGTAACAATTCATAATTAACATTAATACTACCAACTGTTGGAGTGACAGCTGCATCAGTAGTTTTTAAACTTACTGCAAAATCCAATGTTCCGCTAAGTGGAACAAAGCCACCAGAAGCTCCCCACTGCACTTGCGAAATACCTTCCATAATGCTTTTAGTCATACCGTCAGTTTCTAAATTAGCCAAAGATGAATTTACCCAAGAGCTGCCGTTCCAATATTTCCAAGTACTACGGTTGTCAAAAGAAACCAGATATTTAAGAGTGGTATTAGCTGGCGTTGTCTGCGACAAAGTAACGCCAGAAATAGCTCCCCAGGTTGAGGAGTTTTTTTGAGAAGTCGCTGAGGTTGTTACATAATATGATTGAGTAGTAGGATAAGCTGTGGCACCATAATATTCAATTTCAGCAATACCAACCTCAGAACCGCTACTACTACATAATAATTTATAATATCTATAGTCTACATTGTTCGCAAAGTTAAAAGTATTCCATTCCCATACACCGTTATAATTCATTGAAGCAATTGATACAAAGTCAGTGTTATTAAAACTTCCATACAAAGTCATACTAGTTGGAAATCTATTGCCTTCTGATTGCCTGGCTATCAATTTCATCCTTTGAACCATGACATTTTTTCCCAAATCTATACTTATCCAAGCTGGACTTGTGGCAGACAACCAAGCTGCACCAGTGTCACCAGCCAACACCTCATTAAATGCCATATCAGGTGTTCTTCCAACACTATATGAATTTAACGCAGTAGCAGATCCCCCTAAGCCATTAGTAAGATCATTCACGGTATCAAGAGCCGGCTCAAGTGAAGCAGTTGATGTGGAAAATAAGGTTTTCGTATTATCCTGCTGCACAAAATTAGCCTCATTAGCTAAGTTAAAATCAATCGACGCAGATGCTGTTTGATTTTTGGGATAAGATTTATAATTAAAAGTCACGTCATTTAATTGAGGTGTTACACTGGCATCAGAAGTAGTAAAATTAGCGCGATATTGCACATATTGATTTCCACTTAAGCCAGAAATATCGCCACTATTATTAACCCCAGTTTGCCAGGCAGTCCAACTACCATCTGGAACAATTGTGTTTCCTGCTCGAACATCAATAGCAATATTTGTGCTGGCTGGCACATTAAAATTATAACTTAGTATGGTAAAAGAGGATTTTTGACCCGTGTTTATAACACTTGATTCAAAGGTTCCACTGCCAACATAGCTTGATTTATAAGCGCTAGAAAAAACGGAGAAATCACTTGTCCAGCGAGCAATACCCTTAGACAATCTGAATTCATCAATATAACCAGTTAAAAATCCCCTACCTCCGTTAGTATTAACATCATCCATTCTACTTATTGCAGCCCTTCCTAAGGATGATCCAACAGCTCCGTTAAACGTTCTTTGCGCACCCATGATTCCATCAACATACAATTTCAAATTATTTGATCCGCTTCCACTACGAACAATTGCAACATGATGCCATGCATTCTGTGATGCACCAACTGCCATATTGACAGTATCGGAACCCATAAAATAGAAGGCACCGCCGACATAGAATAAGTCACACCCGCCTGGATAAGTGTTCCAGGCATATTCTCCACCATTGCAAGAAAAAACTGTCGCACCATCTGCTGATGGATTGCCTGAAATGTAAACCCAGGAATCTATTGTAAAATCTCCAGTACCAATATTAAAGTCTTCCGAAGCTGGAAAAGTTAGATAATCTCCGACTCCATCAAAATAAATACTCTTTCCTCCAAATTTTGATTGAGTTGCTGATTGCGTGGTATCACCATAAACATTGATTGTTTTAGCTGGAGTTTGAGAATCAACAATAGCCGAACCAGTTGCATCACCATGAAGCATTAATTCAGTATAACTATCGAAATTTCCAGATTCAGCTAAAGCAACAACAGCTGAAGACCCTGAACTATCAACCGCAGTGTTTGATTTCGTCCCAGTGTTAAAATCAATATCACTTGTTTGCGTGGCAGATGCAGTTATTGCAGACAATTTAAGGTCATTCCCCGTCGCAACGTTCTCATCCTTAGAAAAATATTTGGTCCACCCTGTTTTATTTGAATCGTGCGTAG
>LBTZ01000011.1 GCA_000992325.1 Parcubacteria group bacterium GW2011_GWD2_38_11
AAGTTCTTTTGCGTGAAAGAAAAGGTCTTTGTCACTTCCTTCTTGGGAAATGAATCCGAATCCTCGGTCTGTCAAACGCTTGATTGTTCCTTGGTTCATTGTGTTGTTTGATAGTTTTAGTTAAATGCACGATTGTTAGGCTTTGTAGCAAAATAATTTGTGCAGTTCGTGCTCAGGTTTGCATCAGATTTGTCTTAAAAAATTTGAAAGATATCGAGATACCTTGAAGATTTTTTTAGGCAAAGATGATGTGAAGATGGGTGCGAAATGTATAAATTATTTTGCTACAGAGACTTGGTTGCTCAAACATGTTCGACTAGTACTGCTTGCGCACCAACTGGTGCTTCTTAAATATAGCATATAGCAGCTAAAAAGTCAATGCGTACGCTACCGCGGCAGAAGATATTACTTTTCAAGATCCAAAATCTCATCAATTCTAATTTGCTCAACAAATTCGGGAACATGAGAAACAAGCACCATAGCGCCTTCATATTTACTAAGTGCCTCGGCAATTATTGGCAAATGACGGAAATTTATATGATTTGTTGGCTCATCTAAAATTAAAAGACCTGGCTCTTGAAGCACCAACCGCGCAAAAGCAACCAATCCTTTCTGTCCTTCTGAAAGTGTGCCAACTTTTGAATTCATTATTTTTTTGTCTAGCAAAAATCCAGAAGCCACGCTTCTAAGTTTGTGTTCGTCTGATCCACCCATTACACTTGCCAAAGATTCATATACCGTATCATCAAAATCTAGAGTTGAAAAGTCTTGACGATAATATCCAACTCGCACTCCTTCAGCAATTTTTGCGCCAGCAGCTTTTCCGACAGCCAAGGATTCCAAAAGTGTGCTCTTGCCGATTCCATTTGGACCAGCCAACAACAGATGCTGATTTTTTTTAAGTCCTACATTAGCATCTTTTGGATATGGATGATGATTTATAATCACAGTAAGTGAAGAAATTTTTAAAAGATCACCAGAAAGTTCCGGTTGTGAAGGAATTGTAAAAGCTCTGATCGCTTGATCTTCTTTTCGCACGTCCACTTTGGCTTCTTCCATTTCTTCAGCCTTTTCGCGCATTCTGCGAGCCACGAGCCTCATCTTTCCTCCTTTGTTTGCAAAGAAGTTTGCCTTTTCTTTGTTGGCAATAATTTCTTTTTCGTATTGGGCATTTTTCATTTCCTCTTTTTCAATGCGCGCAGCAATTTCTGCAACCACTACATAATAATCTCCAAGATATTGATCAACTTTTTTTGTGAAAACATCGAGATACAAAACTCCATCAGTAAAAGAATTCAAAAAGTCAGCATCATGCGAAATCACGATGCAAGTTTTTTGATATCCAATCAAAAAAGAAGTCAGATGAGCAATTCCAGCTTTGTCTAAATTATTTGTCGGCTCATCCAAAATTAAAAGGTCTGGATTTTGAATTAAAGCTGAAGCCAAAAGCAAACGCGCCTGTTGTCCTCCAGAAAAAGCTCGAATAATTTTATCATGCGGCGCACTCAAATTGACGACTTCCAAAACCGCATCAATCTTTGGATCAATACTATATATCTTTTCATCAAAACATTTTTCAAAAAATTCTTTAACTGTCAGATCAAGATCTTCGCGAGGAATAACTTGCTTAGCATATGCAATTTTAAGACGATCATCTACAAAAATAGAACCGTCATCGGCTTTCAGCGCGCCTGTAATCAGGTTGAAAATGGTGCTTTTGCCAGCGCCATTTTGTCCCATTAGCGTCATTTTTGTCCCGCGCCTAAGAGAAAAAGAAGCTTCTTCCAAAATAGGTTTATCGTGTCCATATTCAAAAGAAACCTTATTAAATCTAACTGCAACGTCGTTGTTTGCCATATTTTTGGACAGCTTTTTAGGCTTTAGCTTTTTAGCTTATTAGGAAAATGCACTGAGCTCATATTCTAGCGCATATTTTTAAAAAAGCCAAGCCCCTGCGCCTTTACTTTTTATAAAATCATATTATACTAAGCAAAGTTCATTATCCCATTGAAAAGGAGTCTTTTTATGGCCCAGGCCAAGAAAAAACCAAATGTGAGTCTTAAAGTGTTAATTTCAACGATTAGATTCAAAGTGTTATCGCTTATTTCAAAAGTGCTGACTATCAGGAATTTGGCAATCGTAATTAGCGCTCTCCTACTATTTATCGGAAGCCATCTTTTCAAACAACAGCAACTCTTGCAAAAAACAAAATGGGAGAGTGATTATGCCCAGAAAAAAAAGATTACTGAAGACAAGAAAACAATGTTTTGGGTTTCAAAAACCTCCTTGCAAGGAAACAGCGACAAGAGATTGTGGCTAAAAACAAAAATGGAGTTCAGCATAAAAAAAGAACTCGCTGTTCCCGATATGGAAGATTCTGAAAAATTTTATTTCAAAGCAAATAATTTTCCAAATTACTTTGAATACAGTGTTTGTGACACCTATGGAAGCGAACTGCTACTACGTCCGCCACCGAAATCAAACAAACCCGACTTCAATAAGTCGGGTTTACTTTTTTATCTTGATAGTAGCTTCGAAAAAATATTTACTCAACAACAACAAATTTTTCCTTTGGTGCTTTGCATACTGGGCAAATTTCAGGAGCCTCTCCTAACTCAAGTTGTCCGCAGACTTGGCAAACAAAATATTTTTGCTCAGCAAGATCTTCGCCACTTTCAATTTCATTCAAGGCTGAAATGAATTCCTTTTGATGCTTTTTTTCAACTTCATTAGCCCAAATGAACCCATTTTCAGAATTTTTTTCTCCCTCATTTTGGGCATCAGTAATAAATTCTGGATACATCGTTTCAATTTCATAGGTTTCACCAGCAATTGCACTTTTCACATTTTCAACTGAGTTTTTAATCCCACCCAAATTAGCCAAGTGTTTCAAAGCATGAATCGTTTCACCCTCAGCTACTGCGCGAAAAAGTTTAGCTAGATTATTCTTACCTTCTTTTTCGGCAGCTTTAGCAAAAGCCAAATATTTTCGATTGGCCTGTGATTCTCCTGCAAAAGCAGCTTTCAAGTCTTCTTGTGTTTTAGACATATGTTTTTAATTACTAATTACTTTTTAATTATACCTTAAAATGGCAATTATCTCTAAGTCCCTGTTTTATTTGATGAAATTTCTGAAATAGCACTGTTGATATTTTTTCCTGCCAAAATATTATTAATGACATCCTCATCTTTACAAGAATAAGCATTGTCAGGAGAATAAAATTTCTTTTTAGGCCCGCGACAACCTCCGTTATCCTTATATAGCACTCCGAAATATGGCATCATAAACCCCATATTCTGCGCAGAGAATTTTTTATACAAAGAATCCAAAGTCTGAGCTCTTTTTTCTGGTTCCATTCGCGCAAAAATATCAAGATCATCACTAGGGATACCAGTCCAATCCAAATGCAGCAAAACATTTTTAGCTTTAGCTGAAAAGTTTTTGTGCCACAAAAGCGCCCAGCAGCTTCCTCTTCCTGAAAAACATGGTCCGTCCTCAACACTGCCATCTTCAGCCAGTCCAACTCCTCCCTCAATATAATCAAATAGTTTTAAATATTTTTCATCCGCAATTGATCCCGTTTGCGCGCCGATCACAATATCAACATTCTTTTCTTTTGCGTAAGCGCGAATTTTGGAGATAATCTTGGGTGCATAATCTTTTTTTGCATCTTCTTGCATATAAATCTGACCAAATGTAAAACTCTGCACTCCAGCGTCAATAGCCTTTTGCGAAATATATTGAATATAATCACGATATTCCTCACTGGCAAAAGTTGGCTTACAACTACCCTCACCCCAAACATTTTCACTACCGTCGCGACACATTTCTCTAAAATCGAACTCTTTATTTTTAAGCTCATTGAAATAATGCGCCCTGAAGTTTATAGCTTCAGCAATAAACATTCCATACACTAAATCTTTTTTATTGATCTGACCCATCACATATCCCACCGTTTCAAAATCTGGGGGCTTAAGCCAGGTCTCAATCGCGCGATGCAAATAATAACAATTAGATCTGTTGATGAGTGCCACAAAATTTTCATTTTCCGGATTATACTCCGAAAGCAGACCGTCTGCCACACAACCTTGAGCTTTGAGTTTTTCCATTGATACTGGCGAAGGCTTGGGTCGCTCAATTATATTAAAAGACAAAATTTTATGTTGCTTCTTGGTGACAATAACCATTTCAGGCTCTTTGAATTCCAGATTTTTAGACATCAACACAAAAAATCCCCCCGATGCAATAGCGGCGACTAAAATAATAACTACAGCAAAAGAAGTCTTGATTTGATGTTTTAAATCAATTTTCATCTTTTTCTTTTTAATACCTATTTAATAGTACGCTTCAAACAAAAATACCTTGCGAAATCTTTTTATCCATTCCCTGTATTATTAAAGGTAATTAATTAAATTTAACAAAAATTATGTGGACAATCTTTCTCATTCTTCTGATTCTTTGGTTTTTAGGCTTTCTTACCGCTAACACTTTTGGCGGCTTGATCCACTTACTACTAGTAGTGGCACTTATAGTTTTGATTATCCAATTACTTCAAGGTCGCAAAATTTTATAGTTATAATTTTCATCTGTTGTTCTGTTTTGTTCCACCTCTCCTAGTGAGCAATAAAACTGGCTTATTTTTTGCTATTTAAATATTTCTGAATCATCTTGGCATATTTTTGCTGAGGATAATAACATAGGGAGTTAGGGGTTTCATTTGGATCAAGGCAACATTCACCATCAATATGACCCTTGGAATTTTTTTTACTCTTTTTTGGATTATCATTTTTACGCGCGCAAATTCTCTTTCCATTTACGACTTTCGTTTTGGAAAGAATAGGACCTGGTTTTCCTATTGCGCCATTTGCAATATTAGGAGTAGCTGCCTTCTTTAGGGGTGTAATTGAAACTTTTGACTTGCTCACTGCTTTTGCAAAAGTAATTTCAGCCTTATTATCCGTCAAAAAAACAGTACTGGAAACATTTCCTCCATAATAAACATTCTGTGCATTGGCCTTTTGCACTGAAACTTCTGGAATAACATTTGTCGTAAAAAAATTTCCAGAGATAAACAAGGATAATCCTCCTATAGCGATAAATTTAAATATTTGCTGCTTTAACATACTTTTTCCTTAAGTTACGCCCTTTAATACAAGCGACTGGGAAAAAATTTTCAATAAACCAAGGACGACTACTGCACAATCAAGGACTCCGAACCCAGGAAGCCTAAATTCAATATTTAATTCAAAAAAAAACCGCCCTTGCAGTTCTTTCATTTTTCCTTGTCTTGCGTTTTTTAAATCAAGAAACTATTTTTCTATTAGATCTACGCATTTTTAACCATAAATCGCACAATATCTTCCACCACATTTCGTGTTTGACCATGCGTTGGATTATAGTGAATATATAGATCAGGCTTTCCATTTATCTCAATAATATGAAAGGATTGCTGCGACGGATCCTTGGAAATATCACTGCACATAACATCAATGCCGACAAGATATTTTCCCACAACCTTAGATGCTGCCACGCAAATTTTTTCAATATCAGGGTGCACACTATCAGTAACATCTCTTGTTTCACCGCCTTCCGCCAAACAAGAACTTTTTTTAATATACGCTATTTCATTTTTTGTCATCACGCTTTCCAGCGTAAAATTTTGCTCTTTTAAAATTTGCACCAACTTTTCATCAAATTCTGTTCGCTTTTCTGTTGAGTCTTGTTTTTCTTCAATAATCTTGCGCAAAGTAGAAACCCCATCACCCACCGCATAAGGAGGAATCATTTCAAGTGCCCCAATCACCTTTTCATCCAACACAAGTAATCTGTATTCCTTCCCAAATACCATTTCCTGTGCGATCATACTTCGATAATGTGGCAACTCTTCTTCCAATAAAATCATTGCATCGCGAATATTTCCAATAAGGGGGAATATTCCCCTGCTATTAGAACCCTGGGCATCTTTCAGAATAATCGGGTATTTAAGCGCGCTCAGCTGTTTTTCCGCTTCTTGCTTGATAAAGCTCTTTTTATAAAAACATTCACTTTGAGGGGAAGGCAGATTATGCGCAAGAAGAAGTTTATGCGTAATATCTTTGCAGCGAGTCAACTGCCCACTAACAAAAGACTGACGAGTGATAGAAATTTTACGTTCGAGCAAAATACGCTTTCCCAAAACATTTATATAAAAACATCCCCGTTCAGGAACGAATTCTTCGATAGTGCCACCCATATTTAAAATGGCATTTTTGATAATCAGGGGATTTTTTTTCATTTTTTACTTATTTAATAATTCATCGCTTACTAAGCAATTAATAATACAATATTTATTCAAAAATGTCAACCCCATTAGAAATTTCTAACGGGTCAACTTTTGAGACAACTTAAAAGAGCTCCGTGGAGCTCTTTTGTTTATTCATATTCCTACTTCCCTGCTTTATTTTTCAGGAAAAGATATTGCTTGTAGATGCGATATTTTTTATAAGCATTATAACCAGCCTGGGTTTTTTCATCTAATTTAGCAAGTTCCCTGCTGCCGATTAATCTATACTTTGCGTACACAGCTTTTAAGCGTTCAAGCTCAGCTGAGTTTGTTTTTTTAAGTTTTTTAACTTGAACATACGATTTTTTAGATACTGCCACGTTGTGTATTTTTTTGTATTTTTTGTAAGCTTTTAAATTTTTTCCTTCACTTTCCTTGCTACTTACCACGGGATTGTTGATCACAATTGCCTTATCAAACACATACGAATGACTCATCACTGTTCCTTTGTTGTCACTTATGTCATAAACAACTGCCTTCAAAACTTTTGTTTGTCCGTCGTCTCCATCAACGTTTATTGGTCCGCTTACTTGAGAGCTTGTATTGTCAGGCTCTGTTCCATCAAGCGTATAATAAATCGTTGGATCAACATCACCTCCAGCTGGTGGAGTTAACAACACAGACTGAGCAGAAGAATATGTTTCACCTTCTATGTTTGCTGTTGGTGCATCTGGACCAGTTGTATCTGGAATTGGCAAGGTTGTAAAGGAGACTTCTTCACCATAACCAGTTCCTGCGCCACCACTAGCAGAGGCCTTCACAAAATAAATCGTATCAGGACTAAGCCCTGTCATCGGACAGGAAAAAGTTCCTTCAACGCCCACTCCTAAATTACAAGAACCGGTATAATTTCCTGATTCCGTTCCCCAAGAAATAGTCCTGGATGGGATAAGAGGGGCTCCCCTGAAAGTCATATCTCCATTTGCAGTCGCTGATGTTTGAGTAATATCAGAAACCGCATTTGTAACAACTATTGGAAGGGCTGGAACTGCTTCTGTTGTGAATGATAGGATTTCTCCATAAGATGATCCTGCGCTATTATACGCGTAGGCCTGAAAATAATAAGTTGTATTAGGCGTAAGACCATTCATTTCAGAAGAATACACACCCACAGAACCTGTGCCAGGAGGACCATCTGTATTCCACAGATTTGATTCAATTGGTTCATTAACCCATTGGTGAATAAGTCTTGTAGTGTTCTCTCCTCCAGTATCCAAAAGTTCAGCATTAACTATAGCTGATGTTTGTGTCACATCTGAAGCTGCAATAGTAGCAACAGTAGGCGCTGAAACAACAAATGAATTATCAATAAACATCTCAAGTTCTGAAACACCAACTGATGAGAACTCATTGGCAATGGCCGTGATATGTAATTTATAAAAAAAATAATTTTCTGGTGCAGCAATTATGAATTCTTGAGATTGAAAATCACTAAAAACAACATTACTTCTGGAATCAAGAACTACCCAGTCAGCTCCATTAATACTACTTTGCAATTCCCAGCTCTTAGGGGCCATATTGGAAGCATTCCCATTGCTTGTGATGGCATATTTTGCTACTCTCACTGGATTGCTATCAGTAAATTGATACCCCACCCATTGAGGCAATCCAGGATCTGAAATCCAGGTTGCTACAAAATGATCGAAAGCTGACACCATACTTCCAATGCCCGTGCTTGCTGTTACTACTCCAGAAGGAAGGAAATTAGTAGTCATTGCTGGAATTATGTTAGCAGAATATTCAGCTTTAGCACTTTCAATTGAAAAGAACAACGTAAAACCTATTAGCACCAACAACATTTTGATTTTCATTTTTTTCATTATAAAATATTAAAATTAATATATATTAATATGCATTATTTTTATTTTTTATAATAATAAATATTTCCTTTAAGGCAATTTTAAACGACATAAAATTTTTTATTTTTAATTATGAAATGTTAAACGCATAAATATTATTATAGCTTATTTTCATTTTTCCGTATAATCAACAGATATTGTTAAATTTAAAAGCCGCCTAATAATATTAAGCGGCTTTATTTACATAACAACTATGTAACAAGCTTAAAGATTTTCCAGTTTTCCGGAATCTTTCCAAGAGTCAACGTCTGCATAAAACACAGCCATCGGAAAATCGCAATCAGACTGCATAAACCACCCTATAAATGGCTGATCAATGACGATCTTCTTCTTTCTAGGATTTCGCTCAATACAGCATCCCAAAATCATCATACTTGTTTCCACTAGAGCGCGTGCCCCTTCTTCATTCATACGAAATCTGAAACGCTGATCTGCCTTGCTAATGGTCCAATTATTTCCATCTTTCGACGCAAAAGCCCCGACCAAAAAACTTATGTCCGGTCGCAAGTCAAAATTCACACATGGAATAGATGCTTCGACGCTCATTTCATATTCCAGATGAAATTTCCTTTTAGCTTTCAAGACATCAAAAACAGTTTTGACAAGTTCCATTCCTGCCAGTTGATCAGTATGCATCATCAGGCAGAGTCGATCACCATTTTTTGTTACAATTTCCAGGAGCGGACTGTCTTCAAAACCTTCCACGGTATATACCGAGCAACCCTTTTTCAGCTTAAATCCAGGATAATTTTTATTTTCTCTTTTTATGGTTTTTTGCTGAGCCTTGCCATCCAACCAGCGGACAGTTTTGTCCAAAACAGAGATAACACTGATGCTAAAATCCGGATGGGACTTTGCGCTGCCCACGAGATCCCTAAGCTTAGCCACTTCATCGCGCCGCGTCGCAAGAAGTTCAAAAACCTCTACCTGCGATGGATTAATCGCCTCCCACATTTGCGCAGGAAAAAATTTTTCTTGCTCCAAAACAAGAAATGCCTTAATGATAGTTGCCAAATCCAACGCACTTGTCCCCATATTCCCTCCTTTTTTGTCTGTTTTATTTTACGTGATACCAGCTATTTTTAAATTACAAACCACCCAAAAGCAGTTCTTTATAATAACAGATATCCATATTTATGCAATTTTAAAGAAAGCCGGCTCATTGCTCATATTTTCTTCGATTTATTTTTCAGCAAGTTCTTTGATCTTTGGCAAGATTTTAATTTATTTTTGATCGTATGCTTTTTGTAAATCAGCAATAATAATTTTTTTCATTTGAAGCATCGCCTCCATTACTCTTTTGGCTTTCTCGGGATCAGAGTCGTTCAAATAATCAATCAAAACAATCGGCGTGACCTGCCACGTAACCCCAAACTTGTCTCTATTGATCCAACCGCAAACCCCCTTTTCCCCACCATCGGAAAGCTTTTCCCAAAAATAATCGACTTCCTCTTGATTTTCACAGTTCACCACGAAAGATATCGCGCCAGACATCTTGAAATATGATCCGCCGTTGAGCGCAACAAAATCTTGTCCATCAAGTTGGAATTCCGCAGTCATCACGCTGCCTTGAGGCTGCTCTGAGGCCTTTGCTCCCGCCTCGTCATAGTGAGTTATCCTTCCTAATTTGGAATTTTTAAAAACCGAAACATAAAAGTTCGCTGCTTCTTCAGCTTGATGATCAAACCATAAAAATGGGGTTATCTTTTGAATTTTTTGCATATAATTCTTAACAATGATTACAAAATTTAATACAAAAAACCGCGCAAATAATTGCACGGTTTTTTTCTCTTTTATGTAGGTTACATTTTTTCAGAAGGCTGTAAAATACTTACTCTGTTGCCCTCCGTATCTTGAAAACTTACATACAGACCCACTCCAGGAATATTATCAGGCTTGCCAAAAACTTTTCCGCCCATTTGCTCAATTTTTTTAATAGCTTCTTCAATGTCATCCACTGAAATCACAACTGAGGGGCACTTGCCCATTTCATCTTGCGATTTTTCATAAAAACCTCCATTTATCATGCCGGCCTCCTTGGGACGTTTGTTCTCCCCTTCTTCTGATGTCATGACCACGACATAATTCCCCATATCTTCGCCTAGCATATTATATTCCCAACCAAAAGATTTGGCGTAGAAATCTGCCATACGATTTTTATCAACGTAGGGCATTTCAAAATGCACCACTGGATTCATTTTTTTCATATAATTTTATTATTAATAATTATATTCGTTAATACCAAAAAGAACATGGAAAATTTCGTGGTCTTTTTAATCAAAAAAATTTTCCTAGAGATTAACAATTGTTTTAAATCCTCCATAAGCCATACGCTTCATATCGAAAGGCATCGGCATATTCGCATATTTCGGATCATTCATAACTGGATCTTTCATCATCATCGCATTAACTTTATCACGATGTGCCCTTGATTTAAAAACTATAAAAGAAAAAACTACTGTTTCATTTGATTTAGCCTTAACGAGTTGTGGAAATTTCAGAAATTTCATACCCATCATATTGGGATTCAAATCATCACCAACGCATTCAAAATACTCAAGCGCACCATATTTTTTCATAAGCTTTTCCATAAACTTTGCCATTTGACGATATTTAGGCAAATTCTTTTTTGGAATTGGGAGAACAAAACCATCCACATACTTAGCCATATTTTTATGTATTACAAGTTACACAAACTAGTACAATTTAAAACTTTATTTGTAACTGATTTTTTTATGCAGTAGTGAATAATTTAGGTGAAATTCTTTTTTAGATTTTAAAAAAAAGAAATTCCCAAATCACATAGTCAGTATTCAAACTTATGATCCTTGAGGAATTTTTTTTCATCAAATTCATAATTCTTGAGAAATTTGCCAAGCTCTATAGCATTTTTTCTTGCATTATCCAAACACACTGAAGCACCGGGAGAGGGAGTGATGTCAAAAATGATTCCCTCTCCGATAATTTTTGCTTCGCCCATTTCCATTTTTTGCTGCTTGGTGTTCACAACTTGTGGACGTACCCCGCCCAATCCTATTCCATATTTCAAATCGGTAAGCTTGATTGCCGGCACTATTTTTTGCGCATCCTTCAAGAACATTCTTTTGCCAAACCAGGGCACATCAAACATCAAATTTTTCACAACATACCAAAAAATTGTTTTATCGATAATGATCTTAAACAAGCTTTGAACTCCACACAAAGTAAAGACCGATGTTTCAAGAAAATCAGGCAAAGTATGCCAATTGTGCCTCTCCAATAATGGTAACACTTTAGCGGTTGGGCCAAATCTTGTTTCGGTTGGATCATTCACATTTGGATCACCATGAATTGCGGCAAATGGAAGTTTTTTTATTTGCATTGTATAAACCTTTCCCCGCAAAAAGTTGCTTGCCTTATAAAAACTTCCAGCCACCGGTAAAATGCCGAGTTCTTTTCCATAGCCCAAAGACTTGGCAAAAATCAGACTATGCGGACCCGCTGCCACAACTATAGTCTTGGCAAAAATTTCTCCATCAGGAGTTAAAATTTTCCACCAGTCATCCCAGCGCAAAACTGAAATAGCCGACCGACCCAAAAAAATATCTATTTCTTTTTCTTGCTTTAAAGCTTCTCTTGCAAATGAAATGGCTATTTTCTGATAATTAATTGCATATCCTTTTTCACTGAGCAGTGCAAGTACTTTTTGTTTTAAATCCCGACCCTTGATAACATTTGGCTCCAAGGAAAAAATCTCGTCACGATAAATTTTTTTAAGATTTGGAAATACTTCTCGAAATTCGTCATAGCGCCTCTCAAGCTCAGACACTTCTTCGTCGCCGACCGCTAAAACCATTTTGTGCGAAAGCAAAATTGCATCCTTGGCATATTTTTCAGCATAACCAGCCAAAAACGAAGCTGCCTTTTTCACTTCTCTTGCCTTAGCCAAGGAATAATTAGTTTCAATATCACCAAAATGCAATGTCTGACTATTATTATTAAAATGTGAATTTACCTGCGCCAGCTCCTTATATTTATCTAGCAACACCAATTTTTGCAGGTTGGTATATCTGCTCAAAACATACAGCAAAGCGGTACCCGTAACTCCTCCACCGATAATAGCCACATCATATGGCTTTTGAATATCATTACTCATATTTTCAAATTTAAAATGACTCCGTTATTTTTTATCTTATATTGCGCCATCGATCAATTGACCATCGCCCTGCACCAAAAGCAATCAATGCAATGCAACTGCCAAGTATAAGAAAATTGTAATCAAGACCCGTCCCTGTTTGCGCTGTGAAAAAATTTGTTTGCATTGTAAGCCGCAAAATAACAATTGCGCCAATCATAATAATAGCCAATCCGCTAGCTGCCCAGCGCGTCAAAAATCCAACAATAAGCGCTGCAGCTCCGAGTGGTTCAACAACCGATAAAAACTTGGTAAGATTTACCATAGCTTCAGGTATACCAGCTGGTGCAACTGACCAAAAACTTAACTTGGCATAAGCCGCAAAAAGAAAAATTGCCGCAACCACTAATCGCAGAATAAGCAGCGTTGCATCGCGAAAATTATTATTCCGTTTTTCATTTTCAATATTCATAATATTTCAATATTAATTAAAAATCGTAATCAAAGTTTAAGTTGGGATAATCAAATCTTAAGTCGGAATAATTCCTTTCATTATTCCTATAGCCATAGTGATATATGCGATTTCGTGGTATTTGTTTGATGTTGTTGATGTGATCACGCGTATGAATGAATTCCTGACATTCATCACTCCAAAATCTGCCGGAGCATGGACCATCATTACGACGACTGCTAGCAGAAGAGCTGCTAACCACAAACAGACTTGCAATGAAAATTATCGCAAATAAAGAAAATTTGTTTTTCATATAGATTACTTTTAAAAAAATTTTAACGGCACATTTGTTTACGGTCAATATTACAATGATTATTTTATAAAATTTCCTTTTTAAGCGAATGTGTAAAACAAAAGACCCCCTTTCAGGGGTCTTAACATACGCAAATAAACTTCAAGGCTCTCAATAGCTGATGTGTTCAGAGCATTGAACCTGACAAAGATTGAAATGGAAATGCAGTTGCTTCCTTTGTTTATGCAAACAGCATACTAACTTCAATGTAGAGCAGCTGAACATTGAAATTATTTATAATACATATGAAATTTACAAAAAAGATGCTCCTACCTAGAATCAAGCGGCAACAAAATAATAAACTGGAAAGCTTTATTGTTAGTAATATAAACAAGGAACTTGCTGAAATCAAATACAAGGACTGTCATTATGACTTCATTCAGATGCAATACTTTTTGGAGTCATCTTTCTGCGACAAAGAAAAAAGCGTTATTTGCAGCTCCAGCGATGGACAAAAGGCAAAAAAGATGCTATAATAGACATATAAGGCTTAATGAAGCTAAAAAAACATAATAAAAAAATAAAAGGAGAATAAACTTATGGAAAAATTTCCAACAAATGAACCGACACCAGAACAAAAAGCTGAGTTGCAAAAAAGTAGAACATTGTCAGATGCTGAACTGATAAAAAATGGTGCTGATTATGTTCCAGACTCAAAAGGTGAACCAGTTTTGAATGTTGATTTCACTGAAGGAAAAATGAAAGTGCTTGTGGAAAGAGCACATCCAGAAGTTGAAAAGCTTACTAAGTTATTTAAAAAAATAAGACCTTCTTTTATAACTTCTGCAACTATGGGAAGCACAAGTTCAACAAAGGGTGTTGCAGAGTTCCAGGATATGTTTAGCTATTACAGGGGTGATTATGAACGAGAACTTGAGCGTGACACAGCTATGGGCAGAAAAATTTATGAAGCTAAATTGGGTGGAGAAGATAGTAAGGATTATAAAAGAACGAGAGTTTATTTTAGAGACATCCAAGAAAGCAAGGTTCCTTGTATAGTTATTAAAAGAAGCAGAGAGCGTGATACTTGGGGTAACACAGAAACAAGTTCGTATAGCTTAAAGGAATGTTATTCTATTGAAGATTTTTACAATAATTTAAAACCAGAGGAGAAAGACGAAGGAGAAGCCTTAGGAAAAGAGCTAGAAGGTTATTTAGCTCAAGAATAAAAATGCATTATTATTGTGTATATTTAGCCACTTCTTATGAGGTGGCTTTTTTCTTTTGAAGAATTATTTTGTCTATAACCAGCTATGAACATCAGATTTAGTTTATTTTAGGTCAATTTATAGCCTTCCTGAAATACAAATGGCTTACTTAAAGCATTATATTATTTTTCAGAGCAAAAATAAGTGCAGAATGACGGGAAAAATGTCGGTTATTCGTTCTTTTATGCTGGTTATGAATGCTCATTCAGAGTTTATAACGCCTTTTTGGCTCCAATTAGCTATAATCTCAGATATTAAAAAAAGGGCTTCAACCTGGACACGTGAGCTATTTTCTGATATACTAGGTGGGCAATGTTGTGAATCCTTTCAAAGTTGAATGTAAGGTCTTTCATTTTTTTGAATAAATGAATTAAATTTTGCCTCTTGAAACGATAAGATTTGGAAACACTTTGTTCTAATTAAAAACAGTATAGCGTTTAGCAAAGCTCGGAATTAAAGTCCTAGTAAAGAGTGTCACGAATGAATTTTCCACGGTCTTGTTCAAAAAGACAATGAGTGGTAAAAATTCCTCCTCTCCTCTGAGCCTAGGCATTTGAGATAGCAAACCATAAGATGTCAACTTTTTGTTGATGGCTTTGCGTTTATTATCTCATTTCTTATTTTTATAAACCTTACGCCAACAACTCAAAGTTGTTGGTTTTTTATGTCATCAGCAGAAAAAGAATTTTATGAGAAATTAAGCAAGCAAGAACTTTCTGAAAAAGAAGTCTTTGAGGCGAAGAGCAACTTTGTCGGCTTTTTTGATTTGCTCTATCGCATAGACAAAAAGTTAAGAGAGCGAAAAAGTTCAGCAGGCTCTACACAATAAAAATCTACAATCATAGCAGTAACTAATTTAATTTATAAATTTCAAAACAATGAGCAAAAAGAAGCAAGCGATAAAATCTAAAAAGGAATTAGGAGAGGCAATGGTGGAGTTACTAAACGACTATTACAAACTTGAAATTTCAGGAAGAATAAAAAGAGGCTTAGCTAAGCGAAAAATAGTTTTAGAAAAAAGCAAAAGGTCATATAATAAACGTAACATAAAATAAATTACACAAAATTATGAAATCAATAATAGTGGCAAGAGTTTCAACAGAAGAACAAAAAGAGGCAGGCAATTCACTTCCAGCTCAGACGGAAAGGATGATGAGCTATTGCAAACGCAGAGAGCTTGAAGTGATTAAGAGCATAAGCTTTGACGAAAGTGCCTACAAGGACAAAAGGGATGAATTTGATAGACTGGTAATTCTAGTTCAGAAATTATCAAAAAAAGAAAAGGTGGCGGTCTGCTTTGACAAAGTTGACCGCCTCTCAAGAAGCATCTTTGACAAACGAGTTAACACGCTCTACGAAATGGCTGTGGCTGATAAAATTGAATTGCATTTTGTTTCAGATGGACAAGTCATCAATAATCAGATGTCAGCCACTGAAAAGTTTCAATTCAGTATGAGTCTAGGTTTAGCAAAATACTATTCAGATGCCATAAGTGACAATGTCAAAAGAGCCTACGAGGAAAAAATCAAAAGGGGTGAATGGATTGGACAAGCCTATGTAGGTTATCTGAATGTGACACTGCCAGACGAAAGCAAAAATGTTATCGTAGATGAGGAAAGGGCTTTTTTAGTCAAAAGAATGTTTGAGCTATATGCAACTACAAGCTATTCAATGAAAGGCTTGGCGGCTGAAATGAAACTTCAAGGACTCACGAGCAGGGCTGGCGTGGAAGTATCAACGAGTCAGGTTCAGGCAATGCTTAGAAATCCATTTTATTATGGAATGATGAGAATCAAAGGCAAGCTGTATCCGCACAAATATGAGCCGCTAGTTTCAAAATATCTTTTTGACAAAGTTCAAGAACACATAGACGGCTACAATAGACAAAATTTCAAAAGAACAAACAAACCTTATATCTTCAGAGGACTTATAAAGTGTTCTCACTGTGGCTGTGCCATAACGCCAGAGGAGCAAAAAGGACTCATCTACTATCATTGCACAAACTATCACGGCAACTGCCCTAGCAAGCAAGACAAGTGGTTCAAGGAAGAAGAATTGTTAGTTGAAATTAAAGGATTTCTTCAGAGCTTGAAACTTGAGAATGAGGCACTTGAAGAACTGAAAAAGGAACTACGAGCCACACACGAAGCTGAAAAGGAATACTATGAAAAAAGTCTAGGCAATATAAATAGAAAATTGGGAGCCATAGATGCAAGACTGAAAGTTATGTATACAGACAGACTAGATGGCAGAATCACAACTAGCGAATATGACACAAGAGTCAAAGACTACAAAAAGGAGCAGGAGGATTTGCTTGAACAATATAAGGAACACTCTACAGGAGATAAAAATTTCTATATTACAGCCAATAAGATTTTAGAGTTATCTCAAAGAGCGTGGGAATTGTTTGAAAATTCTGAACCACAAGAAAAAACTCAGCTAGTGAGTTTCTTACTTCAGAACCTTGTTTTAGAAAGAAGAAAGCTTTTATTTGAGGTAAAAACTCCCTTTAATGGAATAGTAGAATATTCTACATACTCCTCAGTGCTCCGCGACTAGGATTCGAACCTAGAACCCATTGATTAACAGTCAATTGCTCTACCATTGAGCTATCGCGGAATATTTTATAATGAATAGTTGCCTTTTCAAGCAACAAAATCAGTATACCAAACAAAAAAATATCTGGCAAGAGTTGGAAAGGAGCCTTTTACCATAATATAGTAAAAGGCTCCAAAATAAGATTAATCCATTTCTTTACCAAGATCATCTATGATGCTTTGCATCAAATTCACAATGTCTTGGAATTCCCCCTGGGTTTTGTCCTCTCTATTAGCCAAATACTCAGCATCAAGTTCAAGAAAGGATTTCATAACCAAGGATTCCAGCTTGGGCGATTCATAAATATCATTCTCAGAAAAAATTTTTGCCAAAAGATATCTGTATTTTCTTTCGGGAACAATTTCATTGAGATCCACCTTATCACTGGACAAATTTACTGTGACAATTTTTTGCAAAAAACCATTAACTTCGGATCGTATCCCTATTAACAGGTTCAGCTTTTTTTCCTGCAGTGTTTTCTCTTTTGCGGGGACGTTTAAGGCACTGCGCAATGTTTTGCGGCGCTCCTTATGACTCTTACCTTGAGCGAGCTTTTGCATAAAAAGAAAAAACCTCTCATATCTTGGTGTCGAAAAAATGTCCACTTCATTATATTTTTGCATAATTCCCTCCTTGGCTGGTTGTAAAAAAACTGTTCCATCTGTCATTAATACGCTCAATTATTCCTTATATTACAAAAACCCCGCTTTATGCGGGGTATTGCTCAATTTCGTCTTACACTTTAGTGTATGAAACCTAGTAGTCTTTAAGTTTGCTGATAGAACCGTGTTGACGAATTTTGTCGAGAGCTTTGGCTTCAATTTGACGAATACGTTCGCGGGTTACTCCAAATTCTTTTCCTACTTCTTCCAAAGTATGCGTCACACCATCCTCCAGACCAAAACGAATTTTAAGAATCTTTTGTTCGCGCGGAGTAAGATCATGAAGAACTTCCCCGACATGGTTTTTAAGAAGTTTTCTTGAAGCCACTTGGTGAGGCATCACTGTTTCAGTGTCTTCAATAAAATCACCAAGCACACTGTCGTCATCAGAATCCCCCACTGAAGTTTCAAGTGAAACTGTTTCTTGAGAAATTTTTTGAATATGACGAATCTTATCTACTTCCAAATTCATTTCAGCTGCAATTTCTTCCGGCAAAGGTTCGCGTCCCAATTCCTGCACCAATCTTCGAGTAATCTGGGTATATTTATTAATGGTTTCCACCATATGCACAGGAATACGAATTGTGCGCGACTGATCAGCAAGCGCCCTGGTGATTGCTTGGCGAATCCACCAAGTTGCATATGTTGAAAATTTAAAACCTTTTCGATAATCAAATTTTTCTACAGCGCGAAATAGTCCAATATTTCCTTCCTGAATCAAATCCAACAGTGAAAGATTATGTGAACGTCCAACATATTTTTTTGCAATACTCACCACTAAGCGAAGATTTGCTTCAGTCAGTTTTTGTTTGGATGCCAAATCCCCTTTTTCATTGGCTTTAGCAAGTTTTATTTCTTCTTCAGATTTTAAAAGTGGCACACGTCCAATTTCACGAAGATACATTTGCACAAGGTCAGAAGAACTGTCCTCTATTCCATCCAACAAATTTGAATCTGCATTTTTATCCTTCTTGCTTTTCTCGTATATTTCAGCTTCCTTGTCTGAATCAATCTTAAGCATATCATCAGAAACGACAACCTTAACTCCAGCAGTTTCCAATTGCTCATACAGATTTTCAAGCTCATCAAGTTCTTCCTCAACTTCCGGAATAAGGTGGATGATTTCATCTTCCGTTACAAAACCGCGTTGTTTTCCACGCGCAATAAGCTCTGCAATAATATTAACTTTATTTTCCCCTTCTTCTTGAGCAACTACCGCTGCTTTTTTCTTTGGCTGAGGAACTTTTTCAACGATTTTCTTAGGCTTTACAGTTGTTTTTGCAACTACTGGCTTTGCCGATGTTGTAGCTTTTTTTGGTGCAACTTTCTTAACAGGTTGTATTTTTTTTACAACTGCTTTTTTAATTACTGCTTTTTTTGCTGCTACTTTTTTTACAACCCCGCCTGCAACGCTATGCGTAGCATTGCGGGCAGGAACTTTTTTCTGTACGATTTTCTTATTTTTTTTCTGCACGATTTTTTTTGCTTTAATAAATTTTACAACTTTTTTAGGTTTGGACTTAACAGCAACTGTTTTTTTAGCATTTTTCGATGCTGCCTTAACAGTCTTTTTTATCGATTTTTTTATTACAACCTGCCTGCCGATAGGCATGGTTTTTTTAATCTTTTTTTTCATTGTTTTCATCTCAAATAAATATCTCGCCAAGTAAGTAAATACTCCGACAAAATGTTATAAAAAAAGTAAAACTATCCCAAGCAACTGCGCACGGAGTCTGTTTGAAAAATATTTTTCGTCGCTAAATTTTAAAATTTTGAGCGAAAGACTTGAAGGTTGAGGAGTGCTACATAAAATGTAACACGACGAGACCTGAAAGTTTTGCAGCCAAAATTTTGGAATTGCAGCAGAAAACATATTTTCCAAACAGGCTCTTAGCAAAACACCAAAAACCGGGAAAACCCAGCCTTTGTTTAAGATTGCATTTCTTGAGAAAGCTTTGTGAACTCGCTCATAAGTTTGGCGAGGGTCTCTTTATCCCCTTTTTGTTCAGCATTCTCAATTTGCTTGATGATATCATAAAGCTTTTCTTTTTGCAATTCCTTGATGTATTTGGATATGTATTCATCAACAAGCTTTCGCAATTCATCTGTGGAATATTCCACCACTCCTTCGCGAGTAAAAAGATATTTGGCATTAAAATATATTTTTCGCAGACTTTCAATAGCGTGATCATCATCGATATTAGCCAAAAGCTTATCGAAAGAAAATTCCGATTCTGCTCCATTTTTCAAAACAAATTGCACCAATGAATCATCTTTTGCCCACTGACTGTCCAACTGTGTCTCAAAATTCTCTTTCCATATTTTTGCGTCGCTCATAATAAGCCCGACTAGTGAATTTCTGATAATGTCACTGCGTTTTTGAAATGATGACTCTTGCTCAGTCAAAATATTTGAAGAAGCAGGATATTGAGCTTGATTTTGCTGCCCCATATTGGCAGCGACTGTTTTTAATACGTCAGTCACAATCTTTTCTTCCACTTCAACCGTATGCGCAATTTTCTTTATCCAATGTGCTTTTTCAATCTGATTTTCAATATTAGCCACGTGTGCCAGTACTTCCTTGGCAATATTAAGCTTTCCATCTGCTGTTTTTTTGTCATATTTCTTAAGCGCTTCATCAAAAAAATATTCCATTGCCAAAACCGATTTTTTAACTGCATTCAAAAGTAACGCTGGATACCACATCAGCCGCGTCTTTACCATCCTCCAATGTAACTATTTTTACATTAACACTTTTTTGTAAACAAAGATCCGTGCTTTTTTTGGCTGCAAGTTGTCCCGCACTATCCATATCAAAAAGCATTGCAATGTTTTCAGTATATCGTTTAAGCATTGTGATTTGATCACCTGTAAGCGCGGTGCCTGAAACAGCCACTGTGTTTATAATGCCGGCTTGCGCTGAAGCAATCACATCCATATTCCCTTCCACAAGCAAAACATAGTTTTTCTTTTTTATTTCACTCTTTGCATATGAAAGACCATATAGCGCTTTTCCCTTGTGATATACCAATGTTTCCGGGGTGTTTACATATTTTGCTTGCGATTCATCTCCCCCTGGAGCCACGCGCGCGGAATATCCAATAACATTTCCCATCACATCCGTAATCGGAAACATAATACGATCACGAAAACGATCATAATATCCCGAACCATTTTCTTTTTTTACCAACAACCCTGTTTTTTCAATTTCACTTAAATTATATCCCCTATCCAACAAAAATTTCGAAATATTATCCCAACCATTTGGCGCATAGCCCAGGCGAAAATTTTGAATACTCTCGTCACTCAATCCTCTTGTATGCAGATATTGCATAATCCCTTCCTTGCCAACACCTTTCCAAAGCTGAGTTTCATAAAATTTGGTAGCCAATTCCAAGGCCTCCAATATTCTTTTTTTGTTATCAGTAACTTGACCTCCTTTATATTCTTCCAATTGCACACCAGCTTTTTCAGCCAAAATCTTAAGGACCTCACGAAATTCCATACTTTCAATTTCCTGCACAAAAGAAAAAACGTCTCCTCCCTTGGCACAACCAAAACAATGAAAAATCTGCTTTTCTTCATTAACCATAAAAGAGGGGCTTTTTTCATTATGAAAAGGACAGAGTCCCTTCCAATGAGAGCCCGCCTTTGTCAGTCGCACATACTCGCCCACAATATCCACGATATTGAGCCGAGATTTGATTTCCTCAACATTATTATTCATATAACTTCAGACTAAAGAACTTTGACTAAAAAAGCAACTGGAGGCGGAGAGGAGAGGATTCGAACTCGACTAAATTTTTGTCGACACAAAAATTTGTCTAGCCACCGCCTCGCATTTTTGCCTGCTGACAAAAATTGCTCCGGCGCTGTTTTATAATAAAAGCAAAACCGTTTGCTTTTATTATAAAACAGCCTCCGATACCGTTTAAAGTATGCCACCCTTGCTCAGTTTCAATGCGGAGAGAACAGGATTCGAACCTGCGTAGAGTTGCCCCTAACACGCTTTCCAAGCGTGCGCCTTCAACCACTCGGCCATCTCTCCAAAGTATGGCGCCAGCCATACATACTACTTCTTACTTTACAAACTTTATAACTTTATAACTTTATGAACTATTTCTAAAATTGCTAGCGAGTCAACAGATGAAAATAAATTTTCATTTGGGGCGAGCGACGCAATTTCAAGCACGATAGTGCTTATATTTCCTTAATCCCCACCAATTGTATGTGCTCGCCATCTGGTGTTCTGCCCAAAATCAACACCACTTTATCCCCCGCATTAAGAATCCCTTCTTTCTTGGCATCTTCAATTAACCAATCAATATCTTCACGAAAAACTTCTCCGCGATCATAAAGTTTTGCATTAATCCCCCAAACCAAAGAAAGTTGATAATATGTTTTTTTGTTGTGCGTCACGACGAGCATTGGTTGCTCAGGACGAAAATGCGAAAAGAGTCGCGCCGTAAAACCACTGGCTGATCCAAGTACCACAGCCTTGGCATTACTACTTTTAGCCAGTTCATACGCACTCTTGATAACTTTCTTAAAATCTCCTTCCCCGTTTAAGGTAAGCAGATGCGTCACATCATCAAAAGGAGAAGCCTCAGTATTTTCAATGATTTCTTTCATTGTACGCACGCTTTCCACTGGATATTTGCCACTTGCTGATTCTCCAGAAAGCATCACAGCATCAGCGTGGTCAACCACTGCATTGGTCACGTCGGAAACTTCGGCGCGAGTCGGACGTGGATTGTTTATCATTGAATCCAACATTTGAGTGGCCACAATCACAGGCTTCATTGCTTGCAAACTTTTTTTGACGATTTCTTTTTGCAAAATCGCAACTTTTGTTCCTTCAATTTCGATTCCCAAATCTCCACGCGCCACCATAATGGCATCCGCGTGCTGAATAATATCATCCAAATTTTTGATTGCTTCTTTTCTCTCTATCTTGGCGATAATTTGAGGCAATTCAGTTTCCCTTCCCAAAAATGTTTTCATTCTGTCTCGCAAGGTTTCAATATTAGCACCAGTTGAAACAAATGACATTGCCACAAAATCAACATCTTGGGAAAGTACAAAAGCCAAATCTTTTTCATCTTTTTCCGTGATCGGACTGATTTGCAATTTTGCATCAGGGATATTAACACCTTTATGATTCTTCACTATTCCCCCATCAATAACTTCGCAAAGCAAAACTCCTTCACTTTTCTCCTTAACCACAACTTTCATCAATCCATCCTCAATCAAAATTTCATTTCCAATTTCAATATCGTCGATAATATTTGGCACGTCAAGAAGAATTTTTTTTGTTGTCAGTTGTTTGTTGTCAGTTGTTTGTTGCTTTGCAATATCGCTGAACAAGATTTTTTCACCATTTACAATTTCCACTGGCACCTCAACCACCGTCCTAATCCTTGGACCTTGCAAATCCGCCAAAATTCCGACAGCCACATCCAATTCTTGCGATAATTCTCTGATAATTTTGATCACATTTCCGTGCCACTCATATGAACCATGAGAAAAATTAAGTCGAGCCACATTCATTCCATTTTCAATCAAAGCTTTCAGTGTTTCCTTGCTATCAGAAACCAAGCCCAATGTTGCAACAATTTTTGTTTTCTTTGCCATATATTCTTTTCAAATTTAAAATTTCAAATTATAAATTATTTCCTTATATATACTCGCATAATAACAAAAAACAGGCAACCGCAAAGTCACCTGCTTTACAAACAAAAACTGCTATATATTAATCTTTTCAGCAAGATCACCAATGATTGGCAATTTCTTCTTTTCACCCTTTGCCACATTAATCAATCCCAAAACACTGAACACAATAGCGGCAACAGCAAAAACAAAACCAAATGGTAGCCAGGAAAGAACCCATCCCCCAAGAATCACCAGCCCTTGCTTAGCGTGAAATTGTGCAAAAGATGAATCTGTTTTCCCAATCAAAGGCACAAGCACAAGCACGCCCAAATAACTAAGCAGCGCCCACGCCTTATTATCCTTGATATCTTTTTCCTCAGCCACCTTTGGATTCTCTGTATTTTCCTGTTTTGTTGTGTTTTCTTCCATATATTTAATTTTAATAATAAAACAGTTTAAGATAATACAAATATAATACCATCTTTATTTTACTACGTAAATCAACACAAACCATTGACAATTGATGAAATACCTGCCATAATAAACTGTTGTATCTGAATTCGCCCACTGGGCATATCCCAAGGAGGTCAAAGATGCAAAAAGTTCTTTGTTATTTGATGGCAATCATCATGCTTTTCCTGTTTGAAGCAAGCGCCAATGCCCAGTCTCCAACCCTTTCCAATATGGAAATATCCGCAGAGCAAGAAAGCGACTCCTCACTTATTCCACAACTTCTTTCAATCAGGGAAAGAATGCACAAGACTGACAAGCCATTGTTTTTTCTTCGGATAGATGTGATTAACGCCAAAATGACGGTCTACAGTCTTATACCAGAAGGAATAGCGAGCTATTCACTTGAGGAGATAAGCACCCATTTGGTTGGTTCACCAAAATCAAAAAAATATCCAAGGGGTTTTGGTGTCATCACCTCAATCCAGCGATCTCCCATCTGGGCGCCCACGCCTGAGACAGTCAAGCTGTTCAAAAAACGTGGTATCAACTTGGAAAAGTTTCGCAATGCAAAAGGAAAAATCATTATTCCGGCCGGCCATAAGCTAAACTATATGGGACCGCTGAAAATGAACATAGATTTTCTCGAAAAACAGGCTTCCGCAAAACTTGAGCGGGATGTTTATCGCATTCACGGAACACTCCAGAAAGATGAGAAGAAATTGGGAACACGCTGCTCCGGAGGATGCATCCGCACCCAAAACAAAGAACTTCTCCGGCTCGATGAGCTAATGAAGGGAGGATTTATTGTTGTAGAATATGTATAGAAAAATAAAGGGGCACGCCAAGCGTGTCCCTTTTAATTTTTTCATTGTAATCCTATTTCTTCAAGCTCTCGCAAAATATCTTCCGGGATCGGATTATTTTTCGGACTAACACCTGGATAACGCCAAGCAGAAATAATTGTGATCTGCTTACTAGAATTTATTTTTCTTTGCAGTTTGGCAATCTTATCATCTTTCTTCTCACCCAAAGTTTTATTTTTAAATTTTTTCTCTTGAGATTTCGTTTGATACAAAACCCATATTTCTTGATTCCACGTGCCCGCCGAAGCAAAAGCTGCGGAGGGACTTTCTTCCTCAATTTCAATTTTAGCACTTCCAAAAACAGGTCTTCCCCATTTTGGTTTTTGAGGTCCAATTTTTATATTACCAACCGGAATCATCACAGCCACCGTATTTTCAACAATGCTCGTTTCAATTCTTTTTGGAGCACGAATCACGCCCAAAACTTTTTGCTCGCTAAGACCATAATAATGCATCTTTTCCGCCACATGCGCCGTCCAAAAATATTTATCACTGTTTTTCGGTGATTTCCATTGCATATGAAATAGAAATTAGGAATTAGGAATTAGCTTTTTAGTTTTATCATCCATATCATTCCAAATCTTTTTAAAAACTTCTCGCATATTGTACTCAAAAAAACTACTCCAATCTTTTTTTATTTTTTGCTTGGTTTAAAAAATTTTTTCCAGTGACCACGCTTTTGCCGGTTTTTTCCTCAAGCTCAAGTCTGGCATTTCTGGCAATTTTTCCACCTCGCTTAGCTGGAATCTTATTTTCTTTCAAGCCTCTTGCTTCAATACTTTGAGCAATTTCACGAGTCGAAAGCTCTGCTAATGCCGTGAAAACGAGCTCCGCATCAGACATGTGATCACGAAGATTTTGAGTTTTCAAGTTTTTTAAGTTTTTGTGTGCTTTGATGGTTAGATCACTCCATTCTTCATGAATTATATTTGTCAGAATTGCAAATTCATCTTTTTCTTTGACCTCATTGTTTTTCCAATAATCCGTCAACTTGTTTCTAATTTCTTGCCCCATCATCCTTTGTTGAATCCATTTTTCACTTCTTCCCATTTTCTGCCAATATGATCTAGAACGATTTATTCCTTTTTCTGGATCAGACATTTCCTGAATTCTTTCATATCCAACTTTTGCTAGCCACAATTTGATCGGTTCAGCCTTTTTGGATGGAACAGTTTGGACAAGACGCAAAATTGTTTCGACATCAGCTGCATCGGTTTCACGCATTTTCCCATCTTGAGCCAACATTTTCAACCGGTGACATTTTGTCACCACTTCACTTCCCTCAATCTTCAATCTCTCTGAGAGCTTATTCCAATATTTTCTAGCTGCCTGAAAATCTTCTTGTTCAATCAAGGCTGCAATAATATCAATTACTGAAAAATACCAAGTTTCATTTTTCTCATCATAATACCTACGAATGTTAAAATTTTCAAAAATTGCCAATGAATTTTGTTTTTCTGTCATTTGTTTTATGTTAATAGCTTATACTGATATATTATCACTATAACAAAAACTCGTCAAACAAATAAACTAGAGCTATCAAAAACATAGGGGGATAATTAAAACCAAAGGCGTTAGTCTATCATGACTACCGCCTTTTTTCTTTGTTTGTATTTGAATTTTCTTTATAAACTTTATGAACCTTATAAACTTTCCGACTATTCAATCTCCATTCCCCTCAACTTTGCGATCCTCTCCTCAATCGGTGGATGAGTTGAAAAAAGTTTGGAAACCTTGTTTCCTTTGAAGGGATTTGAAATGTATAGATGTGCGGTGGCGCGGTTGGCGGCTTCGAGGGGTTCTTGGTCGGAAGAAATCTTTTCAAGGGCGCGAGCAAGCCCTTCGGGATATCGGGTTAGAAGTGAAGCGCTGGCATCAGCCAAAAATTCGCGCTTTCTGGAAATGGCCATCTGCATCATAATCGCAGCAAGTGGAGCAAGCAATGAAAGTAAAATTCCCACGATCATTAAAACTGGATTCCTGTTATCACTGTCATCCCCACCGCCAAAAAAGGACCAATGCCTGAACCAATCAGCTATCAAAGCCACAAAACCAACCAAAACAACCACCACCGTGGAAAGCAAGATGTCGCGGTTTCCAATATGCGAAAGTTCGTGAGCAATCACACCTTCAAGTTCAATTTTTTCAAGTTTATCCAAAAGCCCAGTAGTCACACAGATAACGCCATGCTCTGGATCTCGACCAGTAGCAAAGGCGTTTGGAGCAGAGTCTTCAATGATATAAATCTTAGGTGCTGGGAGTCCAGCAGTTATGCACAGGTTTTCCACAAGGTGGTATAACTCCATATTTTCCTCATGTGTAACCTCTTTTGCGCTACTCATAGCCAAAACAATCTTGTCACTCCACCAATATGAGCCGAAACTCATAATTATAGAGAAAGCGACTGCGATATACAAAATCGTGCTATTCCCCATTGCTCCCGCAAAAACATAACCCACACCAATCACAAACATTAAAAAGCCCGTGATGTAAATCCAGGTTAAACGGGTATTTTTATCAGCTTCAGTATATAAAGTAGCCATTTTTTTGCTTAATAAAAAGTTATTTCTGAAATCATCTTCTTGAACATTTCCACATATTCACCATTATTTTCCAAGTAATATCTACTTTCGACATATACCGCCTTTTCTTCCAATTTCCAAAAAACAACCTCTTTATAAATACCATTTACTGATTTAAATACGCCCGTGCGCCAACCTTCCTTTCCGCCATAAAGACCAGTTTCAAATTTACCATCCCATTCAGGATATTTGTTTTTTATAAAATCCTGACCAGATTGGCTGCTGGCTATGCTCTTTTTCCTAATCACAAATGCATATAGCAAAGAACGCTGTTTGGAGTTTAAATTTTCGCCATTTTTCTTGAACTCAAGTTCATCGTCAGAAGTTCTGGCAAGTAATAAATCATTGGGGTATTTGATACTGCAACCAAGATTTTCATCTTTATATATTATCCAATCCTTTATGCCTTTTTCTTGATTGGTATACAATTTTCCTTGGGCGCTTTTAGCCGCAAGTATCAAGTTCTTTGTAATATGCACCCCGGCAACATTAGTAATTCCTGTTGCACCGACAAGAAGATACGCCGCATAGATAACGCCAACCACCGTGAAAGAAACCAGGGCAACAAGCGCCCATATTGAAAGACAATTTGATTCTCCCGGTCCATCGGTGTCGTAACGTTTATTAAAAAATATCTTTAGCATTAATCTTTAACTAAAATTGAACTTTAACATTTTCCTTTTCTGCTTCATCAGCTGCAAAAAATTCCCTTTTGGAAAAGTTTAGCATTCCAGCAATAATATTGCTTGGAAAAGTTTCAATTTTGATGTTGAAATCTCTGACGTTTCCGTTGTAAAATCTGCGTGAAGCTTGAATTTTGTCTTCGGTGTCAGTCAATTCTCTTTGAAGTTCAAGGAAATTTTGATTTGCCTTAAGATCTGGGTAGTTTTCAGAAACTGCAAACAAGGATTTCAAAGTTCCACTGAGCATATTTTCTGCATCTTGTTTTTCTGCAGGACTTCCGGCATTCATAGCAGCTGTGCGAGCTGCAGTCACTCTTTCAAAAAGTTCTTTTTCGTGAGTAGCATAACCCTTCACAGTATTAATGAGGTTTGGAATCAAATCATATCTTCGCTTAAGTTGAACATCAATATCGCTCCAAGCTTCATCTACCCTGTTTTTTAGAGTTACTAAACTGTTATAAATTCCAATTCCAAAAACAATAAACAAACCAAGAACAACGAGCACAATTAATGAGACATTCATAAAAAAATTTAATCGACTGTTTGCCGTAAAAAAATTTACTGCAAAAGCGATTTTTTAATTATCGTAATTATACACCAATTTCGTCAATTTCCAAATTGAAAGAATTTGATCAGAATAATGTGTTATAATTAAGGAAGAATAATAATATAATACAATTCCTATGAAATTTATTACGCCTTATGCAGTGTTTCTCATTCCAATTGCAGTTGGCATTATTGTGCAAGCCATCAAATTTGTGCTTTACAGCCTAAAGCATGGTTGGGACATTCGCTATGCTTTTACTCACGGGCATATGCCAAGCGCGCACACTGCCTTTGCTTTTTCATTGGTCACATCTATTGGCTTTTATGAAGGAATTCACACTGGAACATTTGCGGTTGCTATCGCATTAGCTTTTCTTATCATTGATGATGCCACACGTCTTCGCATGACACTTGGGGATCAAGGAAAGTATTTAAATATGCTTATTGGACAACTTAATATCAATGAAGAGCAATATCCGCGCCTCAAAGAGCGTATGGGTCACAAGGTAAGCGAAGTTATTGTGGGTGCTATTTTGGGATTACTTTTAACTGCAATCTTTATCAGTATTCTTTCATAAAAAATTCAATCTTGCTTGTGTCATTCCCGTGAAAACGGGAATCCAGGCCCGCATTTTATATAATGTTTTATTTCTTTTTATCTACCACAAACCTGGATCCCCGCCTCCGCGGGGATGACAAAAATAAAAACCCAGCAGGATGCTGGGCTTTTTCTACACAATTTTTGTCAGTTCTTCTTCGATAACTTTTCTATCATTCCAAGGGATCTTTTTGTCTCCCACCACCATAGTTTCAAAATTACCCATACCAGTGATACAAGTAATATCCCCAGCCTGAGCAATTTCAAGTGCTCTTTTAATCGCTTCTCGTCTGTCTATAATTTTCCAAAAATTTTGTCCTTCTATTTTATCTTTAATTCCAACAGCAATTTCTTCTATAATTTGCTGAGGATTTTCGTGATATGGTTCATCATTTGTAAGAATGACAACATCGGCATATTTAGAAACAACTTCTCCCATAATAGGCCTTTTTCCGCGATCCCTGTCTCCACAAGAACCAAAAACTGCAATGATTTTAGAGCCAGGCTTTTTGGTCTGAAAAAGCGTGCTATAGAGCCTTTCTAGCGCATTTGGCGTGAGCGCAAAATCAACCATAATATGCACCCCTAAATCGTTTTCTACGGCCTCCATTCTCCCCGCCACGCCCTTTATTTTTGCCAGCGCCTCTTTTATCGTTTCCAGTTCAATCCCCTCACTAAGGCCCACGCACGTCGCAGCCAGCGCATTCTCAATGTTGAAAAGTCCGGGAATATTTAATGTAAATTTTGAATTTTCAATTGTAAATTTTGAAAAATTAATTCCCAGCTCAATATCTTGTGCATAAACATATCGTAATCGGTCATCAGTCATCAGTAATCCATCTCCCTTTACAGAATAAACAAATTTCTTACCAGCATTGAAATCCAAGAACTCTCCCGGTTTTTCCATATCAGCATTAACAACAACCGTGCCATTACCCTTACCAACACTTTCAAATAGTTTTTTCTTTGCCTCACGATATTTTTCCATCGTCTTATGATAATCCAAATGCTCTCTGGTCACATTCGTGATGACAGCCGTTTGAAACCGCACGCCCCAAACGCGATGCTGATCCAAAGAATGCGAAGAAGTTTCCAGCACTAAATACTCGCATTCTTCTTTAACTGCTTTTTTGATAAATTTTTGCAACGCAAAAGCTGACTCAGTAGTGAAATGAGAAAGATTTTTTTCTTCAACGCCATTAATACTAAAATTGATAGTTGAAGCCATAGCAACCTTTCGTGCCCCGTTGACACCAGTCTTTACGGGGTTTCTAGCCTCTTCCAGAATTTTTGCAATCATCTGGACCGTAGTTGTCTTTCCGTCTGTTCCAGTTACGCCAATAACTTTTATTTTTCTGCTCGGAAAACCATACACTAAATTAGCCAAAACAGCCTGCGCCAAATGGTAGAGGTTTTTAATAGATTGAGGCACAATATTCTTAATTTTACGCATTAATTTTGAATTTTGAATTTTGAATTTCGAATGTCCTCCTCCGAGGATAAGCCCGGAGCAAAAATTTTTAATGTTTTAATTTTTTAAACATTAATTCATTCAGATTTGATTCAAAATTCGAAATTGGAAATTCGAAATTATTCAAGATGCTATTTTCTAAACCTTACTGCAAACGCTTTCGCTGCTTGCAGTCCTCGATAAACTGCATATTTCCTGGGGTTAATAATAATATCATAACTTCCAGGAAATTCAATAGGTTTTGTGCTTGTCGAAAAGCCCAATTTAAATGTTGTAATTCCCTGCCAAGAATTTTCTCCTTGCGTTTTCACTCCACCAAAGTCATATTTTGTGCATCCCATTTCTTTAGCATCTAAAATTGCTTGCCATTGAAGTGAAAATGGTGCCATCAAATTTCTGTGCACACTGCCGGATGCGCCGTGCAAATATGTCGCCGTATTTCCATAAAACAAAACCAGATTGGCGGCAATAATTTTGCCGTCATATTTTGCCACATAAATTCGCAACATTTCTCCAGGCAAAGTTGCAATCATTTTTCGGTAATATTCATCCGGATGAGCAACAATTCCTTGCCGCTCAGCCATCTCTTTTGTTAATTTCAAAAAAGCTTCCACATATTCACCCTGATTGTCATTTCCCGCACTGCGATAATCGATTTTTATACCTTTCTTAACGGCAATTCCGATGTTATATCTTGTCTTTGTTTTCATTTCGCAAAGCAACGTTTCGGCTGTTTTTAAAATATCCAGCACAAAAATTTCTTTTGGCTGCATATTGTGCGGAGCTTTCACGATCTTTTCAGAAATATTTTCTTTTATCAATTCTAATGCTTGATCATTTTCAGGCTCAATTCGAATCCAGCCAGCATTACATTTCTTCGCTAAATCAGTTAGCGAAGAAATACCAATTTCGAATTTTGAATTTTGTCCCGAGGATAAGCTTGGAGCAAAAATTTTGAAATTATCAGAACTTTTATCATTTAAAATTAAGTTTTCATTCGAAATTCGAAATTCGAAATTCGAAATTACAGGCCCTCTGGGGCTGTATAGATATTTCCCCACAATCGGCAAAATATGCTCAATTATGCTAGCTGAAAAAGCATCATTTTCAATGAAATAATTTTTTCTACCAACTGCCTGCTGAAATTCCCGCCACTGGGCAGATTGCAGAAAATCTTTATTTTGATTGCTTTTTTCCATACCCAAAGTATACCAGGAAATTAGGGAAAACAAAAAGAGCCCAGACCGACCTGAACTCCCAAATCAAATTAACTCGCTTGAAAAATAGGAACGATTAATTTTTAACACAACGTATAGAAAGAGCTGTTGTTTTTGCCACGCTTACACGAGTGAATGCATCAGATCCAGATGACAACTGATAAGACCAGGCATTTGCAGCATCGGACTGATAAGATGACCAAATATAACCGCTTAGACCACGCAGATTGAACACACCTGCCACTCGATTACCACTTCCGACTCCCGCAAAACCACTGCTGTTTGTTACTCCCGTATTGGGAGCAGCCCAATAATTTGGAACAGCTGGGGCAGTTTCAGTTCTTTTCATTTCTTTTCCAGCCACAAGATTACCGCCGAGAAAGGCAGACAATATTCCAAGATCATCTGTCAAATTAAAGTCCGCAGGGATATGCCAACCAGTCGGACAAAGACCTCGAATTTTTGCTCCAACAGCAGCAGCGGAGACAGAACCATTCATTGCAGTATTCCAATCGTACAATCTACCCCACGGCGAACCACAACCAGCAGGATTACAATATGCCAAGGCGGCAATATCAGTTCCATTCGGCCTCTTGGTGGTTCTTAAATTTTCAGCCATCCAACATTGAGTGCCAATTTTTATTGTTGAGTACTCATTCGCCGGTGTGTCATTATCACTAACAGTTGAGGGGCAATCAGGCTCTACAGCGACATTCACAGCCCTGACCGTGCCTCTATATGTTCCAATGGATTTAATAGCTTGAATGGTGTTTGCCAAATCCCCGCAATTTGAATGTGTCGTGCCATTATCGGAATAGAAATGTAGATCATATGTTCCTTGTCCCGCCTTACCTGCATTATTAAGCCTTGTCACCACTCCGCCAACACAAGCGGCACCATAAATATCCGCATGATTAAGTGGTTTAGTAAGATTATTATTGATCTTTTGAATCGCCAACTGCATTCCACTGTCTGCTGTTTGCAAAGATTGCACAGAAAATTCCGTTGAGCTTGCGCTCTTTTTTTCAATTATTGTGCTGACTGAAAGCGAAGTTGCAATTGCCAGCATCATTGCCAAAATAATTAAAGAGTACGCAAGAATGGAACCCTGCCTTGTCGACAGACAAACCTTTCTTTTTGACAAATAAGTTTTTAATTTCATAGCTAAATTGTTAAATTGTTTTATCACCAAAAAAGCAATTCCACAATTTATTATTTTAATTTTGACTTAAAATCAGTATTCAAATTATACCATACTTTTAAAAAATAAGACTCGCTATCTGGCGAGTCTTATTTTTTATTTTTTTCCTAAGCTTCTTAGCGCCAATTTCACCCTCTCGCCAACATCTTTAATATCAGCCGAGATGGCTTTCAAAGCTTCGCGCGACTGCGACACTGAATATCCCATTGCCACCAATGCTTCAAAAGCATCTGAATCGCTTTCAAGCTGCGCCTTTTCACTGCCAGGCATATCTTTGATTTTATTTTTCAATTCCAAAATAACTCTTTGCGCAATTTTCTTTCCCACACCGGAAACTCTGGTCAGAATCGAAGGATCTTCGTTGAGAACTGCCATACCAATTGTTTTCGGATCAGCAATTGCCAAAATTCCCATCGCGGCTTTCGGCCCAATTCCTGAAATTGAAATCAAAAGTTCAAACATTTCCAGTTCTGCAATCTCTAAAAAACCATACAGTGCCAATGTGTCTTCACGCACGTAAGTGTGAGTATAGAGTGCTACATTTTCTTTTCCGGCAATCATCCCAAAGGTATGCACGATCACAAAAACCTTATAGCCAACACCATTAACATCAACAATGACATAATTATCGTGCAGCAAATCAATTTTACCGTTTAATTTTGCAATCATTTGGAATTACTATTAATAATTTTATTCATACAAAACTAGCCCAGAAAGCTGCGTATTGTCATCCTCAGCTTGACTGGGGATCCAGAGCGATGCCTAGCCCTGGATTCCCGTTTTCACGGGAATGACACGGCGTAATTAAACCGCAGATGCAGGAACAATTGGTGCTTGTGGAGTCTCAATAACTGGCTCTGGCTCTGGTTCTTCTTTTGGTTTGAAATATTCCGATTTACATTCCAAGGTTGGAATAGGCTCAAGATCTTTTTTCTTTTTGTTGTCTTTTTTAAACCAATCCTGCACACCTTTTTCCCAATTTTTATATTGAGAATCATCAGATGGATCCTTGGGATAATCACCTCGCGGATCATCTTTATTCACATAAAACAAAATATCATGAACATCCCCAAATGTTTTTTTATCCGAAGTGCCATCAGGACAAGAATCATTGGCTAAACAATATTCACCCTTATAATCCTTAGCATCCATTTTGCATACCTTTACATCCTCTTTAATGTTTTGCTCACCATTAAGAATTGGCTTGCCAGCATCTTCTTTTTCATATTTTGGAAATTGTTCAGCTGCGCTATTTCCTAAAGCAAAGTTCATAAAAGATCTCCAAATTGGGGCAGCCACATAAATTCCATCAGCCCCAACTTTCATTGAAGAGTTGTCGTTGTTTCCAGCCCAAACTCCAACAGCAATCGATGGAGTGTATCCCATTGCCCAACCATCGCGAAATTCATTAGTTGTTCCTGTTTTGGCTGCAACTTGACGATCTGAAAATTTAAAAGGATTATTATCACCGAATACTGGTGCGCGATATTCATTTGTTGACATAATGTGATCCAACATAGCAACATATTTTTCATCAACAACTCGCTGCCCAGCACTTGGTTTAAATTCTTCCAAAACTGTTCCATCCTTGTCTTGGATTTTCAAAATTGCAGTTTTATCATGATGAATCCCCCCCGTAGCTAAACCGCCATAAGCATTGACGTGATCGAGCAATGTCACTTCGCCACCTCCAAGCACCAAAGACAAACCATAACGATCAGGTTGATTAAGCCCTTTTATTCCAAGTCCTTTTGCAAGCTGGATTGAATCCTTTACTCCTGCCAAATACAAAGTTTTCACAGCAGGAATATTAAGCGACATAGCCAATGCATTCTTCATTTGCAGTGGACCCTTGAATTTTCCATCATAATTTTGTGGCTTATAATCTTTTCCTTCATCAGTGCTAAAATTTGTTGCCACATCATATAGCAATGTTTCTGGAGTATAACCTTTAGTGAAAGCCGTCAAATAGACATACGGTTTAAAAGATGATCCCGGTTGACGATCAGCCAACGCCACATTCACTTGCCCATCGATTGATTTGTCAAAATAATTTTTTGATCCAACCATCGCCAAAATTTGTCCGGTTTTTGGATCCATCGCTACCAAAGCTGCATTGCTAGCATTTTGAGCTTTGTTTTTTTCAGCTCCCTCTACTACCGCTTTTTCAGCGGCTTGTTGTTTGTCCCAATCAAGCGTGGTATAAACTTTCAGTCCACCTTGTTCCACGGCTTGTTCTCCATATTTCTGTTCCAAGTATTCTTTCACATACATCACAAAATGTGGAGCCTGAATATTATCCTGCTTGGGAGTTATTTCTGCAAAAATATCTACGCTTTTTGCTTCAGCAGCTTGTTCTTGTGTTATATATCCCAAATCAGCCATCTTTTTAAGTGCTGAGTTTTTTCTTCCAACCAAAGCATCGCGATGAGAACCAAAAGGTGAATAATATGTCGGCGCATTTGGAAGTGAAGCCAAGAGCACTGCTTCAGCAAGAGTCAAATCTTTTGCTGATTTTGAAAAAAATGTTTGTGATGCTGCCTCAACACCATAAGCGCTTGAGCCATATGGAATTTGATTAAGATACATTGCCAAGATTTCATCTTTGGAATATTTTTGCTCTAATTCAATAGCGAGAATAACCTCCTTAATTTTTCTTGTGAAAGTTTTTTCATCACTAAGCAACGATTTTTTGATGAACTGCTGTGTGATTGTGCTGCCACCTTGCGCAGCCCCTCCCTTGATGATGTCTTTGAAAGCGGATCGCAAAATAGCTTTCGGGTTTATTCCATAATGAGAATAAAATTCCTGATCTTCCAAGGCAATAGTCGCATATTTCACGTTATCCGGAATTTGTTCAAAAGGAATGATTGTTCTTTTCTCTTCGCCGTGCACGTCATACAAAAGATGCTCACCGGAGCGATCATAAATTTTGGTTGATTGCGCAATCAATTTTGCATCCACCGAATTTGCACTTGGCAAATCCTTGGCAAAATACAAAAAGATTCCCACTACACTTAGAAATCCTGCACCAAAAAGATACAGGGAAATTTTCCCGACAATTTTCCACTTATCTTTATTGGAAGAACTTTTAAAATTTCTTGAAATAAATACTTGGCTCATATTAAAAATACTAATTTAGTAAATTACTTCACAAAAGAAGTTACTTTCTAAATATATTATATGCTTAAAACAGCTTTTTTCAAAGCCGCTCTAGTATACACGAAACTGATTATTTATCAAGGGTCTGGTTGTGCTATTTATCAACATCAACACTTTTTGTTTTTAAAATATTTTTATAAAGTTCCAGATATTTTTTTGCCATTACACTACTATCAAAATTATCTTCGGCATATTTACGACACGTCTTCCTATTAAAAATATCTGTATTTTTTGCAGCTTCCACAAGTTCATCAATATTATCTGATAAAAAAGCAACCTTTGGATTATTTAAAATTTCTGGTAGTGGTGCTATCTTCGTACAAATAACTGGTGTTCCACATGCCAAAGCTTCAATAGCTACAAGACCAAAAGATTCCGGACGTCTAATCGGAAAAAGCAATGCCTCTGCTCCAGCACAATACTCATATATTTTATCATGCGAAACAGTACCTAAATTACAAATTTGCTTGCCATCAATAAAGGGTTTCAAGTTTTCTTCAAAATATTTTTTCCGTTCTTTTGTATTGCCTATTCTTCCAATTATATTCAACTTTTTTCCAGCTTTTATTGCTATCTTAATTGCAACATCTACTCCTTTTTGGTCAGTAAGTCTTCCCAAAAACAGTAAGTATTGTCCTTTTTGATAGGATGGCTTAATTTGATTAGTTGGTAATCCATGATGAATGACAGCGTCGACTTCCCGCCCACGAGCCTGCGCATGAGAAAGCGCAACAATATGCATACCTACCGACTTCATTTCAGTCAACATTTCATCTGAAAAATTGTTATGCATAGTTAAAACTGTTGGTTTTTTTATTTTTTCTGCAGCAAAATAAGAAAAACGCTGACAATGGAAGTGCACCACGTCGAATTTATCAGCATATTCAACAACTGACATTTGACTTTGCAAGCGCAATGAGGCAATTTTATTCTTCTCACCTTTTTTCATGTTCCAAATACTTTTAGGCAATGTTGGAACATGTTTAACTGATGCATGCCAATCTCCTGGAGCAAAAAGGGTTACATTAGCTCCTTCTTTTTCAAGTGCTTCAACAAGATTAAGCACTGCAACCTCTGGTCCACCAGTGTCACCAAAGGGTGGTGCTACGACTGCAATACGTAATATTTTTTTCATTTTAATAAATCAGTTATTGCTTCAAAATTTTCTTGCTTTGTCTTTTCATCTGCCAAAAGAGTAACCAAGTCAATACCAGGAGTCGTGTTCATTTCAATAAAATATGGCTTACCATTATTATCAAAAATAAAATCTAAAGAATATTGTGCGTTTGAAAAAACAGAAATTTTATTATTAATTTTTTCAGCCATTTCAATAATACTCTTTGATATTTTTTCTTCTGCAATCATTTTCCCAGTTGCTCCCTGATGAAGATTTGTAAAAAGTGATCCAGGTTTTGCAATTCTTGAAAGAGCATACGCCATTTTCCCTCCCTGATAAACCATTCGCAAATCTGCAACTTCATTTTCCTCTGAAATTCCAGGAATACCTTTTTCACTCAGAATAAATTCTTGAACCAAAACTGGAAAAGTATATTCTCTTTCAAAAACATTTTTCTTCTCTCCAATAAAAATTCCGAAACCGCCCGATCCATATAATGGTTTTATAACTATTTTTTTAGATGGACATTTTTTCATGGAGTACCTAAGTTCATTTTCATTGTTCGCAACTTGTGAAAATGGCATAAATTCTCCAAACATAACATACTGAGACAATTTATTATTAAATGTCACGCGGAAAAGTGGAGAATTAAAAAGTAACGTCTTTTGCGTTATTTTTAATTTAAAATCTAACAAGGAATAATCATATTTACTCAAAACTTTATCGTAAATCATGTCTGGGCAAATTTCATTTTCAATTTTCTGCCAAGCCCCATTAGAAAATGTCCAAGCTTTTTTGAAAACATTTTTTTCAATGTCATACCATTTCATGCTGGCACGATAGAGATTCACTCCGGCCTTGTCAGCGCGCTTCATCCAATCTTGAATAGCTATTCTAGTGCCTTCGTTTGTAATTGGAATCGTTTTTTTCCAATCATCTCCTGCATACATGATAACAATATTTTTCATAAAATTTCTACTATTTATTTACATCAATCAAAAACTTTCTCAAATTTCTTTTACCAATAATAATTGGATATTTAAGATGTGCACGATTAATAAGAGTAACCTTTGTTGGAATCACAACATTATCCATAACAACAGTGATTTTAATTGTAGGACGATAAGTACTACCACTAGCAGAATTAACAATCACCGTACTTTCCAAGTGAGGAATATGTTTATAGATACCCCAACGCTCTTTTTTGCTTAAATGTTGAATGTCTTTATATGTAGCCTCTATTTTTTGATATTCAGCTACGGTATCTTCAAACCCAAGTTGCTGTGCTAAGTCAGTATCAATAGAAGTAAAGCCTGCGCCTGTGTCAATCTTTGCTTCGACTTCAATAGTTTTATTGTTTCTACCAACGAGTTTTACTTTTTCAATTGTTCCAATCATTTTTCGTCCAGAAATTTCTTCAACTTCTTCTTCAACTTCTCCTCCGAATAAATCTCTTCCTACGCGCACACCACGTGCAGCTGTTTTTATTTTTAATCCTTTAATGCGCTCGAGTCTTTCCTTGAGACCGCTAAGGTTGGCAACTTGAATAGCAAGTCCTGGACGCGCATTGATTTCCAAAAATACTGGTCCGCGCTCGCGATCAATTGCGACATCAGCGCCCAAAAATCCCATTCCGGAAACTTCTTGAGCTTTGACTGCCAATAATAAAATATCTTTCCAATATGGAATTCTGATTCCGGAAAGAAGCATCCGAGTTCCAGGAACATAATCGATAATTTTCCCCTTGCCCAAGACTGCAGTTGTGGTCACACCTGTTGCCAAATCGATTCCCACTCCAATTCCCCCTTGCTGCAAGTTGGCTTTTCCTCCGGATTCTTTCGTTGGCAGACGAAGCATCGCCATTACTGGGATATGATTAAAAACAATCACACGAATATCTGGAATTCCTTTATATGCATATGGTTTGAAAAGTTTTAGGAGTGTCAGTCGCTCTTCAAAAAAAGCAATGTCAGGCATATTGGCAAGCGAAAAAGCACCATCCAAAATATTCAAGATATGTCCCTTCAAATCTTCTACTGTCACCTTGCTGCCATCCGCCTTTATCCAAACAGGATCTGGAATTGTTTCCGTTCCATCAGAGGAAACACATTTAAAAACTTTTTTCTTTCCATATACAACCAAAATACCGCCCCCGCCATAGCCGCGATTAGGTTTAAGTGCAAATGTGCTCGGCAAAGAAAACCAGTCAAAATTTTCCAATTCCTCAACTGTTCTAATTTTTGCAAGTAATTTTGGCACAGGAATACCTCCCTTTTTAAGCATCCTCTTGCTTAAAATTTTATCATCTGCCAATTTTTTTGCTTTTTTTCTATTGTATGGACGAATGTAATCAAGGTTGCGAGCATTCATTCCCAACAACTTTTTTCCATTCTTGAAAATTTCAAACATCGTGTAATAATTACTTTTCTTAAAACCTTACCTGCACGTTTTGTATTTTTGTAATATTTTGTAAGTTTGTAGCCTATTTGAGGTTCTTGAGCACTTCCCTAAAACGGAAATATTCATTCAAACGCAATCCATCCCATTTTCCCAAAAATACATTGATTGGAATTGTAATTAAAATAAGCCACGGGAAAGCTACGATGCCTTTTATCAAAGCTGGCCAACTTGCCAAATAATATCCAACGAGAGAAATCACCAATGTTTCCACAGCCAAAATAAGAGCTGCTTTATTGCCCTTTTCAATTTGCGCTGCCACAAATTTTTCCACAATCGTAATCATAATCAAAATTGGGAAAATTGAAACCGCAGCCAGACCTGTTCTTTGCATCGCTCCTCCAAAACTAAGCAACATCAAAATTGAGAGCGCAATAATACTAAGTGTAATAGCTACACGCGGCAAATATAAAATGCGAAGACCCTTCAGCGCAAAGCGAAGCAACATCCCGACAAAAATAACCACAACAAAAATAAGAACACCGTAGCGAAGTTGTGGCACAGCCAAAAAAGCAAAGGTCACGATGGCTGGCGTATAAATACCAAAAGCTTTAATTCCGATTACCTGACGAAAAAAAGCAATCAATGTCACCACGATTGGCAACATCAAAAGCAAGATGACCGTATCAAGCGGCACACCTTGTCCAATAAAATATTTAATAAGCGGGCTGATGTTTTCCATAAAAGTAAGTTCTTAAAGTTTATAAGGTTATAAAGTTTATAAAGTTTATAAAGTATCTGATTTTTACTTTACAAACTTTTTACTTATCACATTGTACAACTACTTATTTTTTGGGCCGTTGATTGCGACAGTAATCAAGAGCATTTGAACAAGATTTTCGTTCAAATGCGTGCCCAAAAGATAAGTAGTTGTACAAATCCAAACAAAATTAAACTAGCAACTTTTCCTTATTTCTCTCATCTTCCTACTATTCAAATGGCATAGTGCTATTGCGATTGCATCAGCGGTGTCATCTGGTTTCGGAATCTCTTTCAGTTTTAAAATATTCTTTACCATTAGCTGTATTTGCTTCTTTTCTGCCCTACCATACCCCGTCAAAGCCTGCTTGACTTGTAGCGGTGTGTATTCAAATATGCTAACACAAAATCTCTCAAGTGTCAAGAGTATAGACCCTCGAGCTTGGCTCACTTTCATTACTGTTTTTACGTTCTTAAAAAAGAACAAATCCTCAACTGCAGCCTCATCAGGCTTATACTTTTTGATTATCTGTTCCAAGTCTTTCACAACTTCAAAAAGCCTCTCGGCTGTGCTGTTTTTTGGTGAAGTTGTGATGTGACCATATGCCACTGCGGTCACGCATCCCTTCGTTTCATCCAAAATAGCCCAACCAACAATGGCAGTTCCAGGATCTATTCCCAAAACCCTTAGGGTGCATTTATTTAATATGTCTTTTTGTTTAGGCATTATTAGTGTTTCAAAAGAAGTTTTAAAATCTCAAGCCTCAAATCTCAATGCCTAACAAAATCCCAATAACAAAAATCTGAAAATTTACCCATTAGAACTTGAGTCATTTATTTGTCATTTGAAATTTGGATTTTGACATTACAATTTGTAATCCCAAGATTACAAATTGTCGTATATCTCCTGCACATCATCATTCTCGTCCAATTTCTCTAAAAGTTTTTCGTAGTCAATTCTTGAATCCGCTTCAAGCTCTGTTTTTTGAATCGGAGCATAGACAAGTTCAGCGCCTTCGACTGAAAGGCCTGCTTTGTCCAAGTTTTCTTTAACTTTTTGCAAATCTTCTATTTTAGTATAAACAACCACGATATCATCTTCATATAAAGTATCTTCTGCCCCAGCTTCAATGGCGGCCATTTCAACTTCGTATGGATCTTTGTCGCCAACTGCAACTGCGATGTTGCCAACCAATTTAAACATAAACTTCACACCGCCTTCAGACGCAGGTTTGCCGCCAGCCTTTGTCAAAATGCTGCGAATCTCACTTCCAGTCCTGTTTCTATTGTCAGTTGCAGTTTTGATAAGCATTGCCACATTGCCAGGGCCATAACCTTCATATACAATTTCTTCAATTTCAACTCCATCCTTCAATTCGCCAGTTCCTTTTTTAATGGCGCGTTCAATGGTGTCTTTTGGCATATTTTCAAGTCTTGCCCGATCAATGGCCATTTGCAATTTGAAATTCATTTCGGGTTTACCACCACCTTCTTTGGCCGCAATCGTAATCAATCGCCCATATTTGGTAAACACATTCGCCCTCTTGGCATCATTAACACCTTTTCTTTGTTTTATTCCAGCCCAATGTGAATGTCCTGACATAATATTAGCTTCTTAGGCATTAGCTTTTTTATTTTAAAACTAATCCCAGAATTTTCTTTATAAACTTTATGAACTTTACAAACTTTATAACTATCTAAAGTCTACCACCCTAAACCACTCATTTCAAGCCAAAGCCTTTGACAATAACTCTTTTCCGAATTACGATAAATATAAACAAACCTTATCAATACACATTATATACAGAGGAGGTTCACAATGTCATTTAAATCATTTTTTTTGGGATTTTTAACGCAAACGCGTTATATCTGCAAAAGCGAACGCGGAGGTGAACGATGTGACAAAATTATTCTTGTTTACTTTAAGCCAACGGAATGTCCTCATTGCAAAGCTCCAGGCAGTTACCTTAGAGAAGCTCCTCTCAAGATTCATCCGATTCACAGAAAAAGTGCTTGAACAAAAAGCTCTTAACGATTAGGCGCTGGACTCATCCAGCGCCTTTTTTATTTTCCCACTTTTTGGGAAACAAACCATTGACTGTTCAAACATAACAATGTAAACTTTTGTATTGAAATAGTATGTCAAATCTACCTTAACAACTTGGAGGTTTTATGAAAACAAAATTAGCGTTGGCAATTGTTGTCTTTCTCCTTCTTTCTTTCATTATCTTGGTTTTAAGAGGCCATTGTCTTCCTGCTAAGGGAGAGGAAGAGATTCTTGAAGAAAAACTCATTCAAAATGTCACACTTGTTGAAAGTGAATCCTACAATAATCTGAACTATCAAGATACGAAAAACAATATTGCATCCTTCAGTGATCTTACTCTGATTAATACCCCACAAGACTACCCAGATATCAAAAAAATCCTTAAAGAAAAAATACCCGTGGATATTTATTACAAAAGTTTTCGAACTTTCGATGGAAAATTTTGGGAATATCACGCAATCGCTGAAATTACCTTAGCAACAAAAAAACAGCGTAAAATAAGCCGGATCAAATAGCAATCAAAAACATCACCCATCCCGCTTTGCGCAAACTACGCAAAGCGGTTTTTATTATTAAAAGAAATAATTCAAAAGCATATTTAACCTGGAATTAATTTTAGAAAAAATATTTTTCAAAAACACAACTGCGTAATGCTCTTTTCTGGGAACTTCGGATGTAAAGAAATATATTCCATCAATTTCCCGCACAGCTTGTGTCTCATTCAAGCGTGGAACACTTTTCAGTAATTCGATTCTAATGCTGTCATTACTGGCTAAAATTAATTTATTTTCTCTATCAACTTCAACCGACACAATCACTTCTTCATAATTACTTTTATCGATGTTTTGAATTTCTGATGACAGATGACTGACAACAGATGATGCAATACTTGTTTCTTTTTGATTACCGATTGCTGATGACTGATGACTTTCTGCTTTTTCACCGCCCATCCACCTCCAACCACTCTTTATTTTTTCATACACTTCACCCTCTTTGATCCCCTTAACTTTTTTATATTTCACTTCATATGCAACTTTTCCATCAGGATATCTGAGTTGAATTTTTGCCTTGGTATTATTTAGCGTAAAACTAGAAACGTCACTCATAATTTCCTTGGATTTATTTTTTTTAATAATGACATCCTCTCTGATTGGGTGATTAATAAAATCTTCCCAGCCCGTGGCAATACTCCAACCTTTAAGGTTTATTTTATTTTTAGATTTGTTTTGCACAGTAATATGCTCAACTCCCGTGTCAGCACCGGCAGGATTTGCATTGATAGCGATGATTTTTATCTCTGGTCGCGGAAACTTTTTAACTTCCACAATAAAATTTTGCAAAACATCAACGCTACCATCTGACAATTTCACACTGCCATTATATGTTCCAACATTTTCATATTTATGCCTAGTCTTTGCCAGGGAACTTCCATGGCCATCGCCAAACTCCCAACTTATTTTTATTTTATCGCCATCTCCATCCCCAGTTGAAACAAAAAAGTCTGCATACACGTCCGCAAAAACATCGTCATCTATTTTTATCTTTCCATACGGCTCGCTATTAAAAATATTTTCTTTCCCTTCTGTCAAAAATTGACTCCAAGACCAAGAACTGCCATCAAAATTATACGAACGTCCCTTTTTTGCACTGCCATCGTAACTGACACTAAAAACAGCGTCTGCATCAGTAGGATTATACAGCCCAAGAAATTCCCCTTGTGTGTCATTGAGCGCCAATGTGCATTTTTTGTCAGCATTATTTTTCAGAGTCAAGAATCTTGAAACGGCAGGATCAATGATTTCACCCGTCAAAGCGCAAGTTTTTCCAGCTCTATCTTTCAGATACCAACCTTCCAAATTTTCGACTTTATTGCTCGAACTATAAAGTTCAACGAATTCCTCCAGCTCAGAATTTGTTAACGGCGTGGTAAAAATCTCATTAATACTTATCCTCATTGAATATTCTTTTTTGATTTCTTCAGTTTTGCATTTTTCGGGATCACTATTACATCCGCTTGGGTGCGGAGTGGGAATATCTGAAAAATTAAAATCCTCATTATAATTATCGGTATCCTGAAAGTTTTTTCTTTCTATACTCTTTCCATCAGCAGGACTTCTGGCAGGAAGAATTTCATATTCGCCTGCAAGACCATAAGCGACTTTATCGACAATAGAAGTTTTGACGCTGCTATTCAGCAACACCTGATCATCAACCAAAAAAATAATTCCTCCAGCAGATGAAAGTGACTGACTCCAAGACATGTCATAAGGTGTTGCGCCAGAATAGTTTCCGCTTCCTCCATGTGCAATCAAAAAATATCCCTTGGCTGGAATTTTATTGCCGTTTACGAAATTTTTTTTATAATAAGATGTTCCTGTTCCACCCTTATATTGAATTGACCACGTAGAAATATCAACTGCGCTATCGCCAGTATTATAAAGTTCAATGAATTCGTCATCGGATGAGGCACCAGAAGTTTGTATTTCATTGATAATGACTTTATTATTTTGAGCATTTGCGTCGAAACCCAAAACAAAAAGCGCCACAAAGAGCAGCACTAATGGTGTTTGATATTTGAATGATTTTTTAATCCGTAACTGAAAAAAGTCACGGACTTTGTGTTTTGATTTTGATTTCACCCGAATTTTTGTTGCCCCCTTTGCGCAATAAAAACTATTCTTCCAGTTTCTCCTTTAACATTTCTCCAAAATTTTCTGTCTTTTTGGTTTCAGCTTTTTTCTGAAGATCCATAATAATATTTTTCACACCATATGGATCTGACACTGTGCGAAAAACAAATTCGCTTTCTTCTCCAGCAGTTTGCACTCTGACATCGCCATAATTAATAACTGTTGGCAAAAATCCCACCACCTCTGTGGTGATATCTTGAATTTTTGCAAATCGCAATTCACTGACACTGCGAGTGAACATCCCCTTTTGCTCAATATTAATGATTCTTTCTGTTGTAATAATCCAAATGTCAAAATAATAATCCACCCAAATCAAAAAAGAATAAATCCAGAGAGCCAAGATAAAAAAGTTCTCCATAAATGCGGTCAGGGCCTTATATTGGCCCCGAAACATTTCTGGAAAAAATATTGGAGCATAAGAAAGACCAGCCATAAAAATTCCACCAACCACAAATACAAGAAAAAATTGCTGCAACAAATAAAACCAATTGCGATGAAAAACTTTCACGATAGACTCAGTGCCATTAAGATCCTTGAAATGATATTTTGAAAATCCTTCCATATATAATAGTTTTCTTCATTGTTACTCCCTCTCCTTAGATAAGGAGAGGGCTGGGGTGAGGTTGAGCCCAGCGCCAATCAAACCGCTCCGCCCTACGGACACCTTCTCCCAAGGGGAGAAGGGGAAATGAATTATTTGTTATATTACACCAGCAAAAAGCTGCTCTAAATCAACAGCAGTGAACAATAAAAAATTCGTGAACAAAAGCACGCCAGCTACTGGCACAAATATTGCAATCATCAGCAGTCGCGAAAGAAAAGAATACGAATAAAACACAATATGAAAAATAATAAAGATGCTCATCAAGAACATCACAAGGAAAATAAGATAATACAAAATTTGAAAAATTGGAACTAGCATTTCTTTTAAATCATAATAAACTTCTGAAGAATAAAATTTTTAAAAAATACTTTTTGATTGAGTAAGCCTTTATTTTTTCTACAATTTTCCTGTGATTGTGTCGATTGAGGGAAAATTTTAGATAAAAAATAAAGAGCGTCGAGAGGATTTTTTCAAAAATTTTAATTCTGTAGATGTTTATCTATTTTTATTTTTATTTCTTATTTTAATTATACCACAAAAAGTTAATTTACGTTGTTTTTTGTTTGCCTGTTTTCTTTTTGGCCAATTATTGCGACAGCAATTCTTGAGTTTTTGGCCATAGTCTTGGGTCAAAAACATGCCCAAAAAGGAAATGGGCAAACAAAAAAACACTCAG
>LBTZ01000012.1 GCA_000992325.1 Parcubacteria group bacterium GW2011_GWD2_38_11
TGGACACTGCAACCTTAGGAACTTACACTGTTACTTATGACGTGGTTGATCAAGCAGGAAATGTTGCCATAGAACAGCGCACGGTTGATGTTGTTTCCGACGCTATAGCACCGACAATTCCCAACTTTTCACCAAGCCCGGGTGACTATATGACGCATCAGATCGTAACTATATCAAGCAGTGACATTGGAAGCGGCTTAGATAAGATTTATTATACTATTGATGGAAGTGATCCGGATAAAACAAAAATTGAATATATAAATCCAATTACTGTTGGCAAGGATACGGTTATCAAAGCTATTGCTTACGATAAATCTGGTAATGCTAGTGGTATTGCAACTGCCATATTTGGTATCGCACCAACAATTTCTGCTGAAACAAGTACTTCAGCATCTTCTTCATCAGTCATAATTACGTGGCTAACAGATGATCCTTCAACTTCAAGAGTCATCTATGATACTGTTTCACACGCTGACGTCAGCACAGCACCAAATTATGGCTATACAAATTCCACAATCGAGACGGATTCCTTAGCTATGGTTACTTCACATTCAGTTGTGCTTAGTGGCCTGACTGCAGAAACAACTTATTATTATAGAACTGTGTCTCATGGTTCACCGGAAGCTGTCAGTGGGGAAAAAAGTTTTGTGACAACGGCAGTTGTAGTATCTGGAGGTGGAAATGGTAGCAGTGGAGATGGCCATCATCGCCACAAAAAAGACAAGAAAAAATCTAAATCATCATTTCCGATCATTACCGCAGGACTATTTTCTGGCGCAGCCGCTGTTGCTGGAGTAGACACTCAAACCCAAGATGATGTGATTTCAGATAATGGAACACCTCAAGGACAGGAAATTGGTCAGACTGAAGAAAACAAGATTAATAACGAAATGCAAAATCAAAAGAGTCCTTTGTGGCCATGGGTGGTTGGAACTTTAGTTTTGGTGGGTGTAACTACGTTCTTGAGAAGAAGAAAATAGAAAAGTTTTTTGAATGAAAATTATTTTTCTAATGCGGGGAACACAGGATGTGTGGCACATCTCTAATTTCTGATGAAATAGGGTTAAATGATGAGAGCTTAGATGACGTTATGTTTATTTATGACCAAAATTATAGTGAAACTGCTTTTTCTACTGATGGCAAAGAGCAGGCACCAGGAAATTCATCATATATTTTCGATGACTTATTACTTAGGTGGTGCACAAACCGATACGAATGTTTTTCAAGAAAGTGAAGGATTGTTTGCTCATTATTTTGTGAGGAGGGCAATGGTGGATGGGTTGGGAGATGGCTTTAATCCTCTTAATAGGCGAAATACCTTAAAATACGATGGCGATGTAGCGATAGAGGAGGTTTTTAATTATGCTTATCCTATTGTAAAAGCAATTCAATTGCCTGTTTTGAATGATAAATTCGTTAATGATTTATTGCTTGGTTATTAATTTAACCAATTAAAAACAAATTATTATAATTAACAAAAAACCGTCGGAAATGACGGTTTTTTTTGTTAGAAACTTTCTTGATTGCCATAATACGGAAAGGTTATATAATAAAGATAATAAACTAATTTGTATAGATGCTAGCTAAATAATGTTATTAATAAATTAATTCAAACGCGTATGAATTTTGAGGAAAACTTGGCACGTAAAATTGAGCACGAAGAAAGTGAAGTGATTATTGAAAAAAGCAACGAAGAACTGCTTCGAGAATTGCGAAGAAAGCAATTGAATCCAGCACCTGGCGAGGAGTGGAATGATGTGGACAGAGAGAAACTATTGGAGTTGGAGAAAATGGTTGAAGCTGATGAACAGTCATTTAGTGATGTTCAAAGGGCGCGCCTAAGTGGATTGCGTCAAAAACAATTCACATTTGCTGATGGAGAAATGTTTACGCCAGATGAAGTTAATGAATTTGAATTTCTAGCTGAACAGGAAGAAAAAGCAAAAAAAGTTTAGAATTATTTTTTTAAAAAACACTCTTCCAAGCTGTACCCTTTGAGGCAGACACGAAATAAAAAACCCAGCGAGCACTTTGTGCTGCTGGGGTTTTAGTAATTGCATTTTTCTACGCGAAATTCGAATTTTTTTTTCCCAATTTTAATGATGGTGCTTTGTCCTGGCCAAATAATTTTGACGAAACCATTTTTTTTGTTGGCACTATTATTTTTTGACCTGACAATAACGACGCGTTTTTTTAGTTCAATCTCGATGCCTTCTTTTTCATTAGAAGCCAAATCTGTCAGATTTGCATTTCCCACTATGTGTTCAAATTGCCGTCGCTCAAATCGTATTGATTCATAACATATTTTGAGAGGCTTGGAACTTTCTAGTGAGGTGATAAATAAGACAATCTCTGGTGCGATTGCTGGGAAAATTGACATTATAAATTCCTCCTTTACGCTGGCGTGTGATTTTAAAGTAACTTTTTTTATTGATATAGTACCTTACAATATAAGATAGGAGTTGTCAACTGATTTTTAAGTCTGCAATCCCTTATTTCGAACCTGTTTTGCGGGGCATATTTTTGCAATTTGAAATATTTACCGTTAGTTATTGTAGTATTACGGTTATTGGAAAATGCCAATGGCACGTTTTTTGCAGTACTTTGACAACATTTTGGCTCTTTGAAGCCACAAAAACCCAAAAAAGGAGAAAATCATGAAAAAGTTCAGTCTGAGCTCCATTTTCGTGGCAGTTTTTGTATTAATGGTAACAAACGTATTTGCAGCGGTGGGTGATGTCGTGCCGTTGGATAAAAATGCGACGCCATTACCTAATATTAACAGCAAAAAGGTTGTGGCTGGTGAGTTGACATTTACATTTAATTCCCCTGATTCTCCGTGGACAACTGACGAGCTTAGTAAGCTCAGAAATTGGGTGGTGGGTGGTTATCCCGTGATGAAGCGAATTTTTGGCAATCCTGCTGAAACTGCAGTGATAAACATTGGTAAAAATATAAATATAGTTGGCGGGCGCAGTGCGTATCCTGAAATAACAATTGGTACTCTTGCTGCGGATGTCGTTTTCCATGAAATTTTGCATAGCTTTAGTGGTCAGTATGGCATATTTGCGGGAACTTACAGGGAAGGTATGGTGGTGGCTGCAACAGGAGAGGTTATGAAGAGTTTCCCTGATGAGGTTTTTGCAGATCGAAACCATAGTGGTCAACAAAGTGTAATGTATGAGCAGGCCAATAGTGAGAGTATAGGTATGGTGGATGGAAACTTCCAAAATGGTTTTTCCAATTTGGGCTTGAGATATATACAATCAGGTTACGCCTGGAGTAAGATTTTGCTAGAGGATCCAAGGTTTTTGATAAAGTTTAATTCCAGGTATTATGCTGATGCTAAAGCAAATCCTTCACTTTTTTTGGATTTGGTATATCTGAAAAATTTGGTGAAGAGTCTCAAAACAACTGTTGAGGGAATGGCATTTGATCTTTGGTATGAGCAACAAGAAGTTTTCAATACCAATCCAGCTCAAGGTATGCAACTTGTTTATAGTGCAGGAAATTTTGCAGTAATGTTTTTTGTTCGTGATGCTGCCGGCATTGAAACAATGCAAAAAAATGCGATTATTCATTGGGTAGCCTATGATTGCTGGAGCACGAGTATAGATAGCGGGATTGCTGTCACGGACGATATCGGTTGGGCGCAAATACCCGTTTGGAATCTTGGCTCAAGTTATCAAGGCAAGATAAATCTGAATCTCAATGTTACAATCGGAGATCAAAATATTAATCGCAGTGTTTCCATACCTTCAGTAATAAATGGTGTTGGTGTATTTGGAACATCGGACGTTTGCACTGGAACAGTGGATTTGGATCCTCCTTCAGGGAAAACCCAGCATACACAAATTGTAAATGGAATGTTTTCATTTCCAAATGCAATGCGAGCAGGAACTTATACGCTGAAAAATGGGTCAAAAATCAAAAAATTTACCAAGGACGCAAGTAATTATTTTACCCTTAGTCCTTAATAAGGTCGGAATAGTTCAGAGATAAATTATAAGCGGTTGAGGATAATTCCTTAACCGCTTTTTCTATGTCTGTGGATTTATTTGGATTGATGGAGTATGATTTATAATATGGAAAATAAAAAGAAATTAATTATTATTGTTGGGTTGAGCTTGATTCTTATCACGGGTCTTTTTTTGATGCACAGTTTACTTTTTGCTGCGCCTCAATCTCAGGAAGAGAAAAAAGTTTTTATTATTAATCGCAATCAAACTGAAATTCAAACTTTGGACAAGCTGAAAGCTCAGGGGCTAATAAAAAACAAAAACGCATTTAAAGTGGTTCGATTTTTCAAAAAAGGAAATATTGAAGCTGGAGGTTATAATGTTTCAAAAAATATGAGCGCGTGGCAAATTGCTGAAAAAATTACCAACACTCCCGATATGAAATGGGTCGTCATTCCAGAGGGATACAGAAAAGAACAGATTGGCGAAAAACTGGCGGATACATTTGGTTGGAGCAATGAAGAACTTGATAAATGGAATACGGAATATACAAAAAATAGAATAGATTACATTGAAGGGACATATTTTCCTGACACTTATCTTATTCCAGTTAATGAAAAAGGATTTGATATGGCTAATCGCATGACAAGACGCTTTGATGAGCAATTTGATCCATATGTCGGCCAGTTTGCCCAGCAGAATATCAAATGGACAACTGGACTTAAATTAGCCTCAATTGTGCAAAGGGAGGCTGGAGGAAAAGATGATATGCCACTTATTGCTGGGATACTTTGGAACAGGCTTAATCAGGATATGAATTTAGAAATTGATGCAACCGTTCAATATGCTCGGGGAAAAACAGATGTTGGTTGGTGGGCGCCAATTAAATCAACAGATATAATAAATATTGATTCTCCTTATAACACTTACAAATATAAGGGTTTGCCGCCATATCCAATTGCCAATCCTGGAATTGCTGCAATCGAGGCAGTCCTTAAGCCCACTGAAACCGATTGCTTGTATTATATACACGATAGCAACAGGCAAATCCATTGCGCCAAAACATTTGAAGAACATAAGGAAAATATCGAAAAATATTTATAATAGAAATCATTTTTTGCGTTGAAAGCAAAAACATTCTTAATTGTATACTAATAATGAGCTAATCAGGAGTTGGTCGATGCCTGACTAGAACCGTGAGATCTTAATTCTTACTAAGTCCGGTTAAATATTGCGAATTATCGCAAGTTTACTGGTTAAAAATATATGAAAAGTTTGCATATGGTGACATTTATTTTGCTCGTCATCGGCGGGCTCAATTGGCTCTTGCTTGGTCTTTTTGGTTGGGAAATTGGGATGCTTTTTGGCGGACAAATGGCACTTATTTCCAAAATAATCTATGTCCTTGTTGGGCTGTCGGCAATCAATGAAATCATAATTCATAAAGGCATATGTAAAATGTGTAGTGGTGGTGATATGAAATAATTCCGTAGCAACTATTCAAATCAAAAAAGTGTCACAGCGACGCTTTTTTGTATGCATAAAAAATAAATAATACGAAAACTTTACTGAAAATGTGGCTGTGTTATACTTTTAATACTGATGAATAGCCGCCTAAAACTTATGAAAAAAATTTCAATTGTTATTCCGGTTTATAATGAGGAAAAAAATATTCCTCTTATTTATGCAGAGCTTCAAAAAGTTTTTGCAGGTTGTGCCAATGAATACATTCTCGATATTCTTTTTGTTAATGATGGAAGTTCAGACAACACAATAGGAGAAATTGAAAAATTAGGTCAAATAAATCAAAACGTTAGGTGTATTGATTTTTCCAGAAATTTTGGCAAAGAAGTTGCCACAACTGCAGGCTTAAACGAATGTCAGGGAGATGCTTGCATTATGTTGGATGGTGATTTGCAGCATCCGGTCGAACTTATTCCTGATTTTATTGCCAAATGGGAAAAAGGTGCTGAAGTGGTTGTGGGAATTAGAAATGAAAATAAGAGTTCCGGAATGTTTAAAAAGATTGGCAGTGCTATTTTTTACAAGATAATAAACAGGATTGCCGAAATTGAAATTATTCCCAATGCTACTGATTATCGTTTGCTTGATAGGGTTGTGATTGATGAATTTAATCGTTTTACAGAAACAAATAGGATGACCAGAGCCCTGGTTGATTGGTTGGGATTTAGGCGCGCGTATATTTATTTTGATGCTAATGAAAGAATTCATGGAAATGCCAGTTATAATTTTTGGAAACTTTTTAAATTGGCGATAAATAGCTTTGTTTCTTTGAGCTTATTTCCTTTACAGCTTGCGGGAAATTTGGGTATCGTGATCACATTGATTTCTGGCTTGGCAGGTTCTTATATTTTATTGGGAAAATATTTTTTTCACACGCCATTTGCCTCAACTTTTTCTGATTCTGAAAACTTGGCAATTTTGCTAGTCTTTTTGGTAGGAATTATCTTGATTTCTATTGGACTTTTGGCTCTCTATATTGCCAATATTCACAAGGAAGTCATTAACAGGCCGATGTATATTGTACGAAAAAAGAAAATATAAATTGGTTACTAAAAAGTGACACGGTGGGGTTGACCCCGCACTAACTTCTCACTTTTTTGACTTAAATAGCCCTTATATTGCAGGGTAAAAGTTATCCTTAAGCGCATTGATTTTTAAAGCTTGATAAATTAGCACTTTGTGCTTGTGAAAAGTTAGTGCGGGGTTGACAAAAAAAGCATTAGGGGATATACTAGTTGGCGACACTATAAAAAAGGTTCCATATGGAACTTTTTTTTATTGTCCAAGAAAGCAAGGGAAATGTAAAATTTTTTTCCATTTCTGATCCCTGTTTGTCGACATATGGGGAGCTGGGGCAACAAATTGGCATAAATATAAAAAGCTGATTTATAGTGATCAACAAAACAAAAATTGCGCATTATTTTTTAGTAATGGGCAGTAGTAATAATTAAAATAAAACTTATTAGTATCACAAAAAGTGTTTCAATAGGACGATATGCAGCTTTGTCTTTGACGGCCTTCTCTTTATTTTCATTTGCTTCCAGTGCGCAAGCATATGAGTCGCCAGTGCAAGGTTTGCTCAAATTTTCGAAAGAAAAAATCGTCAAAGTAAAAGAAGTTACAATTGAAAATCCGATTGTAGCTGAACAGGCACAAAAAAAACAAGAACAGTACAAATCAATAAATCAAAAAAGTAATAATATAGAACTGGGTGTTCCTGAGCCAGTTTCTGATCCTGCAGAAATGGAAAAAGCTGTGGAATTCGCCAGCAACGTTACAGGTGTTCGAAAAAACTTCATAATGGGATTACTTGTCGTGGAATCTAATCTCGGAAGAAATCCGGGAGAATGCACATATCAGGAAGTTGAAGAAGGAGCCAAAATTTCTTATCAGAACGGTCAATTGGGTGCGCGAGCTTGGAACACCTTCAATGAGCGAAGAGAAACAATTAAGGACATTGCAAAAAGTCTTAATTACGATTACGAAAAATTGAATGTTTCTTGTAATCCGGGGGCAGCTTATGCTGGGACAGGTGGTGCGATGGGTATTCCTCAATTTATGCCTGATACTTGGATGGAATACAAAGATCGTATCTCTGCTATTGTCGGCAAGGATAATCCTGATCCTTGGAATAAGAAAGATGCCGCAGTTGCTGTTGCACTCAAACTTTCTGACGTATATGGTGTGACTTCACACAGTAGGTTGGCAGAAAGAAATGCCGCTAAACTGTATCTTTCCGGCAGCACTTCCAGTTATTATGATTGGTATGCCAATAAAATTTTATATTGGGCAGAGAATTATAGAAGTCTCATTGGTTAATTTTGGCTAATGGATTTCAAAAACCGGCGTGAGACGTATGTCAAAAAAGTAGGCACTTTTGTGTCTACTTTTTTGTATTCGAAAAAAAGAGCGGTCAAGTGGCGTATTTATATGTAGGATGTATAATTGATTTATGCGCAGAATATTTTTTTTGATAATTTTATTGGCAATACTGACCACTGGTCTGCTTTTTTGGCGCGGAAATTTTTCACAGAAAGAAAAAAATGTCGCCGCAAATTCGGAGCAAGTTTCTCAAAAAGAAAACATCGTTGAAAAAAAACAGGAGGAGCAAACAAAGTCGATTGAAAACAAGGTTGAGGTCAAAGAAAACAAAACTGATAAGGCGCCAGCTGTAAGACAAGAAAAAATTCCATTTACATCGCAAGCGCCTACTGGAGATTGGAATGACTCACGTTTTCAAGACGGCTGCGAAGAGGCTTCTATTGCTATGGTTATACGTTGGGTTCAAGGTACGACATTTTCTTCTCCCCAAGATGCCACACAGGAAATATTTGATATTGCAAAATTCGAAGACAAAACTTTCGGTCATCATATTGACTCATCAGTGGATGATGCCGGAAGAATATTTTCACAGCATTACGGCTACGAAGATTTCGTCATTAAAAAAGATTTTACCTTGGAAGACTTGAGAAGTGATCTTGAAAAAGGGAATATATTGCTTGTGCCAGTTTTTGGTCAGGCTCTCAAAAATCCGAACTTCACACCGCCCGGACCAATTGCTCATATGCTGGTTGTCGTCGGCTGGGACGAAAAAACAAAGGAATTTATTACAAACGATCCAGGCACAAAAAGGGGAGATGGTTATCGCTACAACGAGAAGATTTTGTTTGATGCTATTTGGGCATATCCTTCTGGCAAAAATCATTCCAATCCTCCCATATCAACAAAGCAAAAGGCAATGATTGTAATTATATCAAAATGACTTTAAGTAGTTGTGCATTGTCATCCTCAGCTTGCCGTGCCCGCCTCTGGAGGGACTGGGGATCCAGAGCATTGCCTAGCCCTGGATTCCCCCTCCAAAGGCGGGCAGGCTGTTTTCACGGGAATGACACGATAATAAATTTAGTTAATTTTGCATCAGTCGTAATATTGATAAGGGCTATTTGTATTATTGTACTGGGTTGTATTGGGTTTAAAAAACTGAAAAATAAAAATATGCTTGTATTTTCCGCAATTATGCCGCATCCGCCGACAAGCATTCCAGGTGTTGGAAATGCAGATGATTTAAGGGTACTTTCCAAAACACTCAATGCGCTTGAGGCTCTTCGGATTGGTTTAGAGACAGCTGATCCTGACACTGTAATTGTTATTTCTCCTCACGCTCATCTGGAACCGTACGCTTTTGTGATTAATTCTGAAAGTGAACTACAGGGAAGTCTATCTCAATTTGGTTATGACAAAGTTTTTACTTATAAAAATAACATTGAGATTACTGATGAATTGGCATATGCGTGCGCTATGAATGAAATGCCAGCGCATCTTCATCCAAGTTTTTTGGATCATGGCACGCTTATACCACTTTATCATCTTACAAAAAATATCAAACCGAAAATTGTGCAGCTTTCTTTCTCGTTAATGGATTACGAGCGTCATTATCGCTATGGCCAGATTATTCAGAAAGTTATAGATCGTCCCAATAGTGGGCGAGTCGCGGTTATTGCTAGCGGCGATCTTTCGCATAAAATTACGCCGAGTGCGCCAGCAGGTTTTTCTCCAAGTGCTGAAGCCTTTGATCATTCAGTAATACGCTTTTTGGGCAGCGGCGATTTGACAAGCTTGATGAATATGGAAGAACAAACTATCCAAGAAGCGGCAGAGTGTGGTCTACGCTCAATTGTAATTCTCTTGGGAATTTTGCATGAGAAAAAATATAATTTTGAGCTATTAAATTATGAAGCACCTTCCGGCGTCGGTCATTTGACGGCAAGATTGCTTTAGCTTGTCTGTTATAAATTAAAACAGCTCCCGGAAGATTCCGAAAGCTGTTTTTTTGCGAAGCTTATTTCTTCGCGACACCTCCTTTTTTGAGTAGTGCCTTCATCGGCAGGATGACAGCGAAGAATACCGCCATACCGATGCAAATGAGAAGCTCGATGGATTTCCTGTTTGCCTCAATGATGCGGGCAAGCAGGTTAATGAACCAGGCGCAGGTATCGCTGACAAATTGCGTCAGCAATTCTGGGTGGAATTTCATCATAACGATGAATGTTATGATACCCATCAATATCCAACCATTGCGGGTACCAAACATCCAACCCAGAAGCCTTCGAACCTGCGCTACCATATAATTGATAAATCTGTCCATTCTGCCCTCCTCAGAGCGTTTATTTTGTAAGAACTAAAATCCCATACTGACCTTATATTATACTCCTATTTTGTCTAAATGTCAAGTGGAAAAAATGATTCATAACGGGTATAATTAAATTAAGTCTCTGTATCAAAATAACTCATACATTTCGCACTCATCTTCACATCATCTTTGCTTAAAAAAATTCTCGAGTTATCTCGATAGCTCTCAAATTTTTTAAAACAAATCTGACGCAAAGCTAAGCACGAACTGCATAATCTGTTTTGTTACAGCGCCTAATGAATTTTTATCTTTTGAAATAAAATGATTAATAAAAAAGAAAAAATAATAAACACAAAAATAGAAAAACAAATATACAATTTGACGGAGAGGGAAGTTTTGAAGAAGTTCGAAGCTGCAAGTGATGGTTTGACGTCAAAAGAAGCTGAAGAGAGATTGAAAAAATACGGCAAAAATGCGGTGCATAAAAAACAATCTTGGAGTTGGTTTTCGCTTTTGCTGAATCAATTTAATGATGCATTGGTTTGGATTTTGTTGGTTGCGGGAACATTGGCGTTTTTGTTTGGAGAATATCGAGATATGACAATCATATTGCTTATTGTCGGTATCAATGCCACTATTGGTTTTTTTCAAGAATACAAAGCAGAAAAAACATTGGAAAATATACGCCAGTTAGCATCGGACAGAGCTGTTGTTTTGCGCGACGGACAACGTCAAGAAATCGATGCTTCATTTTTGGTCCCGGGGGATGTTATCATTTTAGTCTCGGGGGATTCTGTGGCGGCTGATGGATATTTGCTGGAAAGTTATGATGTATATGCAAATGAATTTATTTTTACGGGGGAATCAAAAGCCAGCAAGAAAAATTCAGGAGTGATCACTCAGCAGCAGTTGGTGCTGGCGGATATGGATAATATGGTTTTTATGGGAACGTCACTTACCAGGGGAAGTGCTACGGTTTTGGTTACAGGCACAGGAATGAATACTCAGCTTGGGAATATTGCTCATATGGTTAGTGAGGTTGTGGACGAAGAAACTCCACTGCAAAAACAAATGAGAACACTTGGGCGAGACGTTTCAATTTTGGCGGTTCTCATTGGCACGCTTGTGATGATAGCTGGATATTATGGTGAGATATCATTGTATGAAAATTTTCTTTTTGCTTTTGCACTGGCCGTTTCTGTTGTGCCGGAAGGTTTGCCAGCAGCCATTTCCGTGACTCTTTCGCTTGGAATGAAAAAACTTTTGAAATATAATGTGCTTGCCAAAAAATTAAACGCAGTGGAAACGCTCGCTTCTGTTTCCATAATTTGCTCTGACAAAACCGGGACAATCACGCGTAATGAGCTGATGGTGACCAATATTGTTGTGGGCGATGATGAACTGACTGTGGATGGGGAAGGCTATCAAGAAAAAGGAGATTTTTATTCCTTCGGACGAAAAATTGATGTTAAAAAATATTCTCAACTTGAAACATTGTTTCGAATTGGCACGCTTTGTAATGATAGCGGGCTTTCGGAAAAAAATGGAATGACATCAATTGCTGGAGATCCGACCGAAGCCGCACTGTTGGTGGTAGCAAAAAAATATCAAAAAGAGATCGATTTTTTTCGAAGTGGTTGGGAAAAAATTGATGAAAATCCTTTTTCTTCAGATCGTATGCGGATGAGCGTGGTGTATTCTAATAATATTTCTGGCAAAAAAACATCATTTGTGAAAGGTTCGCCGGATGTCTTGCTTGATCTTTGTACACGCAAACGTATTGGCGACCAAATAATTCCATTTACGGCTGCAGAAAAACAAAAAGCTAAAAGCAGTTATGACGCGATGAGTAAGCAGGCTTTGCGAGTCTTGGCTTTTGCTCAAAGAGATTTGGAGGATGAAAATTTGGATAATTTTTCTTTGGAAGCTGAAAAAGATTTGGTTTGGGTTGGGATGATGGGAATGATTGATCCTCCACGCTTTGATGTGCGCACTGCAATTGAAGAGTGCATAAAATCAGGAATAAAAGTGATTATGATAACGGGCGATTATGAGATTACTGCGGAGGCTATAGCCAAAAAGGTTGGACTTTTAAAATCAACAAACGCCGAAGTTATAAATGGTAGAGCACTTGATTTGTTGTCTGATGAGGATTTGATTGCAAAAATTTTGGAAAAGGAAGTGGCTTTTGCTCGAATTGCTCCAGAGCAAAAATTGCGTATTGCAACTTTGCTCAAAAAAAGTGGCGCCGTGATTGCAATGACGGGTGATGGAGTCAATGATGCGCCCGCACTGAAGCGAGCTGACATTGGCGTTGCAATGGGGGTTATTGGAACGGATGTGGCAAAAGAAGCTTCCGATATGATTTTGCTTGATGACAATTTTGCTTCGATTGTGCGAGCAGTAAAGGAGGGACGAACTATTTATCAAAATTTGAGAAAGTTCGTGTATTATGTTTTTACTTCAAATGTGAGTGAATTTTTTACTGTAATTATCGGAGTTCTTTTGCAGATACCTGTGCCAATAACGGCAGTGCAAATTTTGGCTATTGATCTTGGAACTGACATTCTTCCTTCTTTTTCACTTGGTTTGGAGCCATCAGAACCGGGTGTTATGAAAAGAAAACCATTTAGCGCGAAAGAAAAAGTTATTGATTCGGCTGGCGTGTGGCGGTTGCTGCGAGTGGGACTCATTATGGCAACAAGTGCAGTGATCGCATTTATTCTTTCAATGAAAAGGGGTGGTTGGGATTTTGGCAATAAAATTGATCCCAACAGCGTATTATATATTAGGTCAACAACAGTGGCTTATGCTGTGCTTGCAATGACTCAGATGGTCAATTTGATGCAAGCTCGCAGTGAAACACTTTCAGTTTTTACAATTGGTTTTTTCAAAAACAAATATGCCATAGGCGCAGCTATTCTTTCCACCGCAATGCTTCTTTTGTTTATGTACTTTCCGTTTTTGCAAAAATATTTGCACACAATGCCGATTATGTGGGAAGATTGGGTAGCAGTATTGGTGGCTATGATCGCAGTGTTTGTTTTTGAAGAAGGGAGGAAGGTGGAAATAAAAAATAAAAATCTAAATTCCAAGGTCTAAGTGCTAAATCAAATCTAAAGTAAAAAAGTCTAATTTAAAATTCATACTTTAGTCTTGAATTAGTCTTAAAAAATTAGCCTTTAGAATTATATTTATTATGATAAACATTCAGGAAAATGTTCCATTGACACCGCTTACATCTTTTCGTATTGGAGGAAATGCGAAATATTATGTTGAAGTTTTTTCAATTGAGGAATTGAAAGAATCTTTGATTTTTGCTAAGGATAAAAAAATAGATTTTTATATCTTGGGCGGCGGAACGAATTTGCTTATCGGTGACGATGGTTTTTCCGGTCTCATTATTAGAATGAAAATGAATGAGATTTCTGTTGATGGTGAGGCGATTGAAGCTCAGGCTGGAGTGCCACTTATTAAAGCAATAAATATGGCCTCGCAGCAAGGTCTTTCTGGTTTGGAAAAATTAGCGGGAATTCCTGGAACAATTGGTGGAGCAGTAAGAGGAAATGCTGGCGCTTTTAGCTCGGAAATAAAATCTTGTATCAAAAGCGTGACTGCTTTTGATACCGAAAAAAAGGAATTAATTTCTTTTGAAAATGAACAATGTAATTTTGCATACAGAACAAGTATTTTCAAGAAAAATAAAAAATTGATAGTTATCTCAACTACGCTTATTTTGCAAAAAGGTGAAATTTCTGAAATTCAAAAACTTACTACAGACACCATAATGACACGTTCGGCAAGAGGATTGAATGGCGTTAAAAGTGCCGGTTCTTACTTTATGAATCCGGTGGTTGAAAATGAAAAATTGTGCAGTGATTTTGAAAAAGAAAAAGGTGTTCCCGTGAGGAACAAAACGTTGCCAGCAGGTTGGGTTATTGAGCAAGCTGGTCTCCTGGGAAAGCAGATAGGCGGGGCGCAAGTTAGCGAAAAACATGCAAACTATATTATAAACACTGGCAATGCAACGGCCCAAGATGTTATAATGTTGGTAAGTTATGTCAAACAACAAGTGCGAGATCAATTTGGAATCCAACTTAATGAGGAAGTGAATTATCTCGGTTTTTAACAAATTAATTATTGAAAATTAACGAATTAAAGAATTAACGAATTGGGTGCTTAAAAATCCGTTAATCCGTTAATGCGTTAGTAAAAAATAAACAATATGTCTACAACAGAAAATATGAGATTTTTTTTCAAGGGAGTGGAGATTGACGTGACTACCAAAGAATATATCGAAAAGAGACTTAGTACTCTAGATAAATTTATTGAAAATATTTTGAAGAGCGAAGTGGAAATTGATCTGGACAAAAAAGGAAAATTTCGTGTTGAAGTTATGCTGCACACCCCACGCAATATGTTTCGGGCTGACAATACCACTGACAGTATTGAAGCTTCAATTGATATGGTTGTTGATGAACTCCAAGCACAAGTTACACACCTTAAGGATAAGCTCAGAACGCTTAAAAAACGAGGCGCAATTTCGCTTAAAAAGAAAGTTGTGCTTGATGAAGGTGCGCGATTCTGAAATTTTTAACATATAGCAATTCGAGAATATTTTCTTTTTGGCCAACAGTTGGCGACAGCGACTCTTGAGCTTTTGGATATTGAGTATTTATCCAAAAGCGTGCCAAAAGGAATATATTCGAGAAATTGCGTAAGTCTTAACTTTTAACAAAGAAAGCTAAAAAAGCTTTCTTTGTTTTTTTATGGTATAATAATATTATCAGATAAAATGTTAATTAATTTCAAGAAAAATGGATAAAAGAATAAAAATTGTTTTGGGTGTGGTTATTTTTTTGGGAGTTGTCTCTGGAGTGTTCCTCCTTTTTGCTAAGAAAAAACCAGCAACTGTTGCTGCGCCAAAAACTATTGCTGCAAGCGCTGAGGTTAAGCCTTTAAAACCTGTAGCCTCGACTCAAAATAATGCTGTTGCGCCAAAGAAAACAACAACTCCGCAAGTCACCTCTGAGCAACGCAAAAAAGCCATTCGCTCTCAGTGGGAACAATGCAAAGGTAAAACTATGGCAGGGGGCACAAATTTGTTTTGGACTGTAAAAATTCTTGAAGGCATTCCTGTTGGCGGGACTTATGCTAAAGGAAATTTGGATGGCGACGTGGCTTATCCAGTACGCGTAATTATAAAATCAGATAGTCAGATTATTGATAAAATTAAAGCAATGCTTGTTGTTGAGAAAAGCGCCTTTCTTAGAGGCACTTGCACTGAAGTTGGCCCTGATGGATCAGTTGTTTTGCAAGCATTTTAAGCAAATTTTGCATCGCAAACCCTTCCTTTACGGGAGGGTTTTTTTGATGTAGAATAAGCAAAGAAACAAGCAGCAATGGTGTATAAATTATTAATCCTATAGATTAGGGTTTTGGTTTGCGTCTAAAATACCTTATAAACTTTATAAACTTTAAAAACTTTAAGAACTTTATTAACTATTTTTATGACATTATTTAGTAAAATATTTGGTTCAAATGATCGGGAAATAAACAAGCTTAGGCCTATTGTAACAATCATAAATTCTTTCGAAGAAAAAATGATTACGCTTTCAGATGAGGAATTGAAAGGCAAGGCTGGTGAATTTAAAATTAGAGTTGAAAAGGGAGAATCTCTGGATGATATTTTGCCGGAGGCTTTCGCGGTTGTGCGAGAAGTTGCTAAGCGTGTTAATGGAACACGGCATTTTGATGTGCAGATGCTTGGAGGAATTGCACTTCATCAAGGAAAAATAACTGAAATGAAAACTGGTGAGGGAAAAACACTGACTTCAACTTTACCAATTTATCTTAATGCAATCGAGGGAAGGGGTGTGCACGTCGTCACAGTCAATGATTATCTGGCTAAGCGCGATTGTAATTGGATGGGTTCTATTTATCACGCTTTGGGACTTTCAACTTCTTGCATTATGCATGATGTCTCATATCTTTATGAACCACAGGTTTTTGATGGTGACGAAGTAAGCGTGGAGATGGAAAATCTAGCTGAAATAACAAGAAGAGATGCATATGCTGCTGATATTACCTATGGAACAAATAATGAATTTGGATTTGATTATCTTAGAGACAATATGGTGCAAAGCGTCGAGCAGATGTCACAGCGGGAATTGAACTATGCCATTGTTGATGAAGTCGATTCAATTTTGATTGATGAGGCTCGCACTCCGCTTATTATTTCAGCTCCGGATAGTGAATCTACAAAACTATACCAACGTTTTGCGCAGCTGGTTCCTCGGCTCAGAGAAAAAGATGATTACGAAGTTGATGAAAAAATGAAAGCCGTGACATTAACGGAAAATGGAATTGCTAAGGTTGAAAAAGATCTTGGGGTTGGCAATATTTATGAAGTAGGAAAAATAAATTACGTGCATCATTTGGAGCAGTCGCTTCGAGCCGAGGTTTTGTTTAAACTTGATAAAGATTATGTTGTTAAGGATGGGCAAGTAATTATTGTGGATGATTTCACTGGGCGCTTGATGGAAGGACGGCGTTATAGTGATGGTTTGCATCAAGCAATTGAGGCCAAGGAGAGTGTGGAGGTGCAAAAAGAATCTCGCACACTGGCCACAATCACTTTCCAAAATTATTTCCGTATGTACAAGAAACTTGCTGGAATGACTGGAACAGCTTCGACTAGTGCAGAGGAATTTTCCAAGGTATATAAAATCGATGTGCTGGAAATTCCAACGAACAAAGTGTTGATTCGTAAGGATTTGCCAGATGTGGTATATAAAACTGAAAAAGGAAAATTTGATGCAATTGTGCAAACTATCAAGGAAAACAATGAGAAAGGTCAGCCATTTTTGGTTGGAACAATTGCTATTGAAAAATCAGAATATCTAAGCGCGCTGCTTACGCGCGAAGGAATTGCGCACGAGGTGTTGAATGCTAAACATCATGAAAGAGAAGCTGCAATTATTGCAGGTGCTGGGCAACTTGGAGCAGTGACAATCGCCACTAATATGGCTGGTCGTGGAACTGACATTAAATTGGGTGAGGGTGTTAAAGAAGCTGGAGGACTCTATATTATCGGTACAGAGCGTCACGAGGCGCGGCGCATTGATAATCAGCTTCGCGGACGCGCAGGTCGTCAGGGTGATCCAGGCGCAACACAGTTTTATGTGTCGCTGGAAGATGAATTGATGCGAAGATTTGGAGGAGACAGGCTCAAAAATATGATGGACACGCTAGGACTTCCGGAAGATCAGCCTATTCAAAATGCTATTATTTCCCGCACTATTGAAAGCGCGCAATCCAAAATTGAGGGATACAATTTCGATATTCGAAAGCACGTTCTCGATTATGATGATGTTATGAACAAGCAGCGTGAGGTGGTGTACAAAAAGCGTAAAGAAATTTTGGCCTCAGACGATGTGAAGGCTGAAATTATGCAATATGTGGAAGAGGAGATCGAGCGTAATATTTCAATTCATTGTACTGGAGAGGAATACACTTGGAATATTGAAATAATTGCAGCTGAATTACAAAACATCTTTGCATTTTCTGAAACTGATAGCAAGAAACTAGAGCAAATTCGTGATGATAAATCAAAAAATACTGCTGAAAAAATTTCTCTGATGTTGGAATATGTTATGGGTAAGGCCAAGGAAGCATACATCCAAAAAGAAACAGAGATTGGCGCAGAAGTTTTGAGACAAATTGAAAAAGCAATTGTGCTTCAAACTATTGATACGCTTTGGATGAATCATCTTGATGAGGTTGATTATTTGCGCCAGGGGATTGGACTTCGCGGATATGGACAACGCGATCCATTGATTGAATACAAAAGGGAGGCTTTCCATATGTTCTCTCATTTGATGGAAAATATGCGATCAACAACAGTGCGAACAATTTTCAAGGTTTCGATGGTTTCAGCTCAGCCAATGGCACAAGCTGAAGCTCAGCCGCAAAACATTGAATTTCACGGAGCTGAGGAAAATACGGCGCAATTTGGGCAGCCGGCAAAGGAACAAGTTGGTAATAACGAAGCTGTCGCCGCGCAAAAACCATTTATCAAAAAGGATAATATCGGAAGAAATGATCTATGCTTATGCGGTAGTGGTAAAAAATATAAAAATTGTTGCGGTAAATAAATAAAAAACCGCCGGAGCTGCATGAGGTGGGTATCTAATCCATTCTCAATCCGACGGGGCACTTTGGCCACCATGATATTAGCAGATTCTTGCGTTGCTGACAAGAAGTATGAGAATTGTTGTGGGAAATAAAAACAAAATTTGAGGTAAGAAAGAAAAACTATATTTGCTTGTATTATTGGGTGCGACATATCGATGCGCAATGATCGAAGTATTTTTGTGAAAAGTGCTAAAAAGCAGTTTTTGCAAAGGATGAAGAACTCCAAGGCATTTGTCGTGGAGTTCTTCATTTATCTTTTAGTGTTAGAATGTTATTATGGATATGCGAATCTAGAAATTACGATAGTGAAAAAATTATTTTTAATAGAGCAATTTTCTTGGTCGGAGGCCATTTGAATTTCTACTACTGGATGAAATATTTATCATTTGAAAAATCTGTGGGGTGTGTCATATATCGAAAAAACGAAGATAAAACCTTGTTTCTTTTGGTGCAGTATCGTTCTTGGCAATGGGATTTTCCCAAGGGGCATATGGAAAAAGGTGAAAGTGAAGAACAAACACTTAGGCGCGAGGTTTTTGAAGAAACAGGCATTGAGGATCTTGAAATTTTGCCCAATTTTCGCGAGTCTGTGCATTATTTTTATACTGCTAAAGGTAATGAAAAAAAAGAAAGAATCTCACAAAACAAAGGAGTTTATATTTTCAAGAATGCTGTCTTTTATGTAGCCCAAACAAAAGTGAAGGAAGTGAAAATTGATTTTGAAAACAAAGCTTACATTTGGCTGACATACCAAGAAGTTCTTGAGCGTTTGAGCAATAGCGGTTCCAGGAAAATTATACAGGAAGTAAAAAAAGCTCTTGAGTCAAGAAAGAACAGCTAGACGAATTTGTATTAGAATGTGTAATGATTAATACAAATTCTTATGGTTTATACTGGCGCAGAATATTCCCTGGAAAGTCTCTTTGAGGAATTAAAAAAACAGGCCAAAAACGAGAATGTTCAAGGTTATGATGAATATACTGAACTTGTGGATGGTCTTATTGAGGAAAAAAAGAGTTACGGTTTTTTTTCAGATGAGGAAGATTTGGAACAGATAAAACATAGTCTGGAGCTTCGTTGGTCTGAGATTGAAAAAAAACTTCTTTAGCGCATATTGGTTATTTTGAATGTGTTTGGCTTGAATTCGACGCTATTTGGTAGCGTTTTTTTTGTTGTGTCTTGCAGGGATTGAATAATTAAACTAACATTAAAATAAGAAGAAATTCAATAGTACATTTACAGTTATATAGAAAAGTTGAAAAAATCTATATTCACAAAAAAGGGAGGGTAATATGCAGTCACGAGATAGGCAAAAATGGAATCAGCGGCTAGTTGTTTTTCTTGATCTTCTTCTTGTTGAAGGCGATGAAATTTTATTGCGGACAAAGAATGAGGAAACATTGTTATTGGAAGTGCAAAAAGAACTAAACACAGTTCCTCATCTTTGGAAGCAGTCGTTCTCCTACACATTGCAATGGGTTTTCAGGAATATTTTCTTGAGACGTAAAATTTTCAGAAAGATTGGGAGCGAGATGGGAGAGATCGAAAAAGCTAGGGCAATCATTTCTTTTCACCTTGCGTATTGCATTGCTTTGCATAAAAATGTTTCCAAGTTAAATCGTGAGGAGGTAAATGAAGCATTAAGCGCGATGCTTGAAAAGTGGTTTGTATTTGATCTTCTTGATCACCATCGTAGAAAATTTGTTAATTTCTCTTCCGAAGTGAGATTATATAACATAAAGCAGTTACTCGGGTAGTTTTTTTGCTTTTTGCCCACCAATTATATGATTGGTGGGCATTTTTTGTTATAAATAATTTAATATTGCGTATTTGAAGCATATGATATAAAATTAAATTTATGAATCCCGCACTATAATTCAAGAATATTATAAGGGGGGGATTAGCAGGGATAACTTAGAAAATAGAGCATAATAAATAAAAAGAGATTTTTTTGAGCAAAGCTCACTTGAATTTATAGTGCGGGATGAATATAAAGAAACAATTACAATTAAAATTTGTGGGGGTGATTTTTTTGGCAGTGGTTGCTGGTCTTGTTGCATATCCTCAAGCGGTTTCAAAAATAACTCCGCTTTATGACGTGCTCAACAAGTTCAAATTGAAATTGGGACTTGATTTGCAAGGTGGGTTTCATTTGGAATATAAGGCGGATGTTTCAAAAATAGATTCTGCAAAGGTGGAGGAAGCAATGCAAGGAGCGCAGACTGTCATTGAAAGGCGAGTTAATGCTTTTGGGGTGGGGGAACCATTGGTACAAATTGCTAAGAGTAGTGGGGAAAATCGTATCATTGTTGAACTTCCCGGAATTAAAGATATAGAAGAAGCCAAGGCTAAGATTAAAGATGCCCCGCTTTTGGAATTTAAGGAGGAAGGCACTATTGATCCACAAGTGGTGCAAATGTTTGAGCAAATGAACACTCAAGCAAAAGAAAAAGCACTGAAAATTTTCGATGAAGTCAAAAAAGGTGGAGATTTTGCTCAACTTGCAAAAGACAATAGTGAAGATCCTGGGTCAAAAGATAAGGGTGGAGATTTGGATTTTGTAAAAAAAGGTGCTTTTGTGCCTGAATTTGACAAAGTTCTTTTTGAGGGCAATTTGAAATCAGGCGAAATTTATCCTGAACTGGTGGAATCCCAGTTTGGTTGGCATATTATCAAATTTATTGAAGCTCGCGGTGAAGGCGATGATAAAGAGTCACACAGCGCGCATATTCTTTTCGCTAAAAAAGATCCTTCTCAATATGAACAATTTAAATATCAAGCAACAGCGCTTACTGGAAAAAACTTAAAAAGCGCTTCGGCACAATACTCAAACGGGCAGGGTCTTGGGGAGCCAGAAGTCGCACTTCAATTTGATGAAGAGGGGACGAAACTTTTTGCTGAACTAACGAAAAAAAATCTAGGCAAGCAGATTGCAATTTTTCTTGATGGGCAATTGCAGATAGCTCCAACCGTCCAAGTTGAAATCACAAATGGACAAGCTGTGATTACTGGCAACTATACATTTAAAGAAGCCAAGGACATCGCTGATAGACTCAATCAAGGCGCTCTGCCCGTTCCACTGACATTAGTTGGTCAGCAGAGTGTGGAGGCAACACTGGGTGCTGATTCTCTTAGGAGTATTTTGATTGCTGGGGCAATAGGGCTTGGGGCGGTTATTGTTTTTATGCTCATTTTCTATCGGTTCTTGGGGCTTGTGGCATCGCTAGCTTTGCTTATTTATACTGTGGTTATGATAACCATCTTTAAAATGACTGGAATAACTTTGACGCTTTCCGGTATTGCGGGATTTGTGCTTTCCATCGGTATGGCAGTTGATGCAAACATTTTGATTTTCGAACGCACGAAAGAAGAAATACGTGGAGGACGAACAATTGCAAATTCGCTTGAGGAAGGATTCAAGCGCGCTTGGACTTCGATTCGTGATGGAAATATTTCATCGCTACTTACCGCTGGAATTTTATACTTGATGGGGACTGGGTTTGTAAAAGGATTTGCAGCCGCACTTTTCATCGGAGTTGTGGTTTCAATGTTTACTGCTGTGATAATCACCAGAACAATGCTCAAAGTTATCATCAGCGACTGGATTCATAACAGAATGTGGATGGTAGGAATAAATAAATCAAAATTGAAAAATCAAAATGAAAAATGATAATTTAAAATGTTAAAATAAAATGTTGCAAAGCAACACCAAAAATTTTCATTTTGAGATTTCCATTTTAAATTAATACTTTATGTTCAATATTATTGGAAAAGCTAAATACGCCTATATCTTCTCTGGGATATTAACCGTCCTTTGTATTTTGAGTTTGGCAGTTTGGGGATTGAAGTACGATATTGATTTTACTGGTGGAACGAGAATGGTGGTTAAATTTGCCGAACAAGTTCCTTCTAAAGAAGACGTCACAGAAACACTTAAAGATTTAGATTTGAAAAGTTTAACCTTGCAGGGATTGGAAAATAATTCAATGGTAATCCGATATGCATCAGAGGATGACAAAATAAATAGCGACGTTTGGCAGAAAATTAATGAAAAATATTCCGGCACCACGCAATCTAGTGTTGATTTTTTCAACTCATCAGTTTCTGGCGAGCTGAAGTCAAAATCAGTAAATGCGCTAATATTGGCAATTGTGGCCATTATGGCATATATTGCTTGGGCTTTTCGCAAAGTGTCTCGTCCGGTTGAATCTTGGAAATATGGCGCAGGAGCAGTGATTGCACTAGCGCATGACATCTTGATCACAATGGGAGTTTTCTCTGTGCTGGGACATTTCTACGGAATTGAAATCGGTATTCCTTTTATTGCGGCGCTATTAACAATTCTTGGATTTTCCGTGCACGATACAATTGTGGTATATGACCGAACGCGAGAAAATCTGCTCAAAACTTCGCAAAAAGTTCCATTTCCGGAAGTGGTCAATCAAAGCTTGAATGAAACACTTGTGCGTTCAATTAACACTTCCCTTACTGTTGTTATAACTTTGTTGGCGATATATTTGTTTGGTGGAGCATCAATCAAATTTTTTGCACTAGCGCTTTTGGTTGGGGTTACTTTCGGAACGTATTCCTCGGTTTTTATTGCAACCGCGCTGCTGGTAACGAGTTATGAACTGACATTAAAATATAAAAAATAATTTTCAATAATCAATTTACAATTTACATATAATTTTTTAATTTTCAGTGATACATTTGTTTGAAAATTTTGGTCATTGATCATTAAATGAAAATTGAAAAATGTAAATTGAAAATTTATACAAATATTTATGGGTATTTTAGATGCTTTCAAAAAGAAATCAGATGATAAGAAAAAAAACGCCAATCCAATGGATCCAGAAAATATGGGATTTATGCAAAGAATGGCGATGAAAAAACTTGAAAAAATGAGTCCAGATGAGAGGGAAAAATTGATGAAAAAAGTTATGACACCGGACAATATTCAGAAAAACAAAGCTGATATTCTGAAAACTCTTGAGGCTATGAAAAAGTCCGGTCAAATGAATGATCACCAAATTTTCGAAGCCAAAAAAAGATTGGGACTTTTGTAGGAATATTTTTCTGCAAATTTAAAAGCCGATCAGATATTTTCATCTGATCGGCTTTTTTTACTTTTCGTGCTGCTTCATTGCGTACATACGAGCATCCGCACTGCTGGAAACACTATTATACAATTTGGTCGCATATGTTTGCAGCTCCTTGTCTTCCTCGTTGTGCGCAGTAACTGATTCTGAAACTTTTTCAAATGCGCATCCGTAACTGAGCGAAATCAATAATTCTTCCCCACAAACTTTGACAGGGAATGGTTTAATCTTTTCATTCTGGAGCGATTCCGTGAATTCTTTTGGCGAGTTTGTCACACCGATAGCTTCAAACTCATCTCCACCAAGACGGATAAGATAATCGTGATCGCGGAAAGCCCTTCTGATAAAAGCTGCGGCATTGCGAATCACCTCGTCTCCAACTTTATGCCCATAAGTATCGTTCACATATTTTAGATTGTTCACATCCAGTATTACACTAAAAATGTACGCTTTTTCTCTGCCTGCCTGCTTTGTGGCTCGCAGAGCTGCTGTGTCTAAAAATGCGCGATTATTAAGTCCGGTAAGGGGATCAATGCAACACAGTTTTTCCAATAATTGCCTGTCTCTCGCGGCTCGCGTCCAGAGAATTGAAAAACTAAATGCAACCACGAAACCAAGAGTTACTGCTATAATTGTGAATAATTCTGGCATTCTCCAAAAAGGTCCATTTAATAAATGATAGATCACTCCTGGAATTACAGAGCCAAAAAAACAAATTATAATTCTCAAAACTCTGCGGTATGCCCACCCCATTTCCAACCACCATGCATACAGCCAAGCTTCTGCTTTACTGATTGACATAAATCCTCCTTTTAGGCATTAAATTGTAAAAGATCCAAAATGCAAAATTACTGTAAGAAAATAATTTTTCCACAATATACTATTATACACCTTTTTAATAAGTAAGTCAACCCCGTCGTAATATCCCAATAGCTTGGAAACGTTTCTGATATACTAAATGGTTATCAATTAACTTTCCAACTATATGGCATACACAACAAATCCAAGGATGCCCA
>LBTZ01000013.1 GCA_000992325.1 Parcubacteria group bacterium GW2011_GWD2_38_11
ATCTTGAATTTTACAATACTGAAAGACTGCACATGGGCATAGACTTTAAAACCCCAAATTCCTTAGTTAAGTGTTTCCAAGCTATTGGATAGAAGACGCAGTTGCCAAGTTTACAGCTGTAATCCTTAACATTCAAGCATTAAAAAAAGCCGGAGAATTCTCTGGCTTTTGAATATTAAACCTGTTAAGTATTTTCATTGTATGATTTTAGCAATCTTGCCATTGCCCTGTGTCCGTCTGGATCATATTTGCGATGGATTGCAGCCAACCTCCCAACAACATCAACACCTTTCAACGCTCTATGCCTGTCTGTCATAGCAGCCAATGTCCAGCTGAAATGGCTAACTTTTGATTTTTCTAAAACTTTCTTCTTATCCATTTTAAATCCCCCTCTTTATGGCCAAACTCTCAGAATTGATTCGATTTCCAACTCCTTACAGCCGATGCAATCGCCCTGACCGCCACAAATACAAATCCCATAAGCAGGATCATTGCGAGGGTGAAACATTTCATCCATTGATTTGCGAGCAAAATCAGCCAACGATTGGTCAACACCTACCAAAACATTACTGTGAGTTGGCACCATATGAGCAAAATCATCGGATGAATTACCTGCGGGCAAACCAGGCGTCAATCGAACTCTACGACAATAGCACATAAGCCACCTCCCCTTTTTGTTATAATGTATACTCTTTGCGTAAAAAACCAGCAGGATCATTCTCCTTTATTTTTGTTTCCTCAGCAAAACGTTGTTCTGCTTCAGACAATCTCTTTTTTCGCCTCTTCACATCATCCTCAGTCACAACCGTTGCGTTGGAAGCTGCAATCAAGTCATCAATTGACATTGTCATAATAAACCCCCTTATTTTTAAAATACTTATTTAAATACCCACCCAATCAAATATTTTTTGACAGAATAAACCTTATCCCAAGCCTACTCCTATATTTATTAATATTCAAGCCTTGCATAAAAGAAGCGTACGAAATAACCACCTCAATTTTTGACAAAATTAACAAAAATTAATACAATAAAGGTCTGTTCTTTCCACGGCCATATGAAGCCAAATAAAATTCCGGAGGAAGATTATGAACAAAAAGTTGCGAGTAAGATTAACCGGGGGCGGCATAATGAGAACAATCCACCGTGACACACTGCTAAACGCAAGGGATCTTTCCCATCTGCTGCCAGCAGAAAATTTGCAAAGACTTTTGCCAGGCGGTATGGGCGTGCATTTTGATTTTTCACAACGCGGCATTGTTTTGCTCAGGCCAGAAGGCACATCAAATGCAATGCTTAATGGCTCCCCAATCACATCCAATGAAAATCATCATCTTACGGATGGCGACATAAAGTTGCTGCACATCGGAGACTTGCTCCTGAGGGCACAAGTTATCCATAGTCATTTTTGATTCGAAAAAATATACCACAATCAAGCCGAGGCAAACACCTCGGCTTTTTTCATACAAAAAAACAGCCCCTCGCGAGGCTGTTTTTGAAAAGTGTATTTTGGATTTTCCTACTACCTAATTCCTACTACCTAATTCCTGTTAAGTTATTTCTTCGCAATAATCTCATCAGCAACATTCTTTGGAACTTCAGAATAATTTGAGAATTCCATTGAATAACTGGCGCGTCCTTGTGTCATTGATCGCATTTGAGTTGCATATCCAAACATATTTGCAAGAGGAACTTCAGCTTCAATTTCTTTCACGCGTGCGTTTCCTTCTCCACGATCATTGATTTCTTTGATCATTCCTCGACGTGAGTTGATGTCACCAACAATGTCTCCCATAAATTGTTCTGGGCAAGTCACCACTACTTTCATTATTGGTTCAAGAATAACTGGGTTGGCACGTTTTACTGCTTCTTGCACTGCCATTGATCCAGCGATTTTGAAAGCTGCTTCATTGGAGTCAACTTCATGGAAGGATCCATCATACAAAGTTACCATCACATCAACCATTGGATATCCAGCCAAAACTCCATTTTCCAAAGCTTCTTTTGCTCCAACAGAAATAGGTTTGATATATTCTTGTGGAATAACACCACCTTTAATTTCATCAAAGAATTCAAAGCCTTTGCCTTTTTCTTCTTGAGGTTTAACTTTAAGCCAGCAATGACCATATTGTCCGCGACCTCCAGATTGTTTGACATATTTTCCTTCAGCTTGTGCTTCAGCTTTGATTGTTTCACGATATGCCACTTGTGGCTGACCAATGTTTGCTTCTACTCCAAATTCTCGTTTCATACGATCAACAATAATATCAAGATGAAGCTCGCCCATTCCTGAAATGATTGTTTGTCCTGATTCTTCATCAGTGCGCAATCGAAGTGTTGGATCTTCGCCAGCAAGCTTGCGAAGAGCAACTCCCATTTTTTCTTGATCAGCTTTTGTCTTTGGTTCAACTGCAATATCAATAACCGGTTCTGGGAAAACAATGTTTTCTAGTTGAATTGGATTTGCTTCATCGCAAAGTGTGTCTCCTGTTGTTGTATTTTTAAGTCCAACCAAAGCTCCAATTCCACCAGCGCGGATTTCATCAATTTCTTCACGATGATTTGCATGCATTTGAAGAATTCGTCCAATTCTTTCTCTTTCTCCATTTGTTGAGTTGATCACATATGAACCAGCCTTAAGCGTTCCTGAATATACGCGGAAGAAAGTTAATTGTCCTACAAACGGATCAGTTGCAACTTTGAAAGCCAATGCAGAGAATGGTTCGTTGTCATCAGCGTGACGTTCAATTTCCAATTCTGTTTTTGGATCAATTCCCTTGATAGAAGTAACATCCAATGGAGATGGAAGATAATCAACCACCGCGTCCAAAACCAATTGCACGCCTTTGTTACGAAGAGCAGTTCCAGTGAAAACTGGGACAAGCTTTGCAGCAATAACAGCGCTTCTGATTGCAACTTTTAATTCATCAATAGAAATTTCTTCACCGTTTAAATATTTTTCAGTCAGGTTATCATCAGTTTCTGAAACTTTTTCAATCATTTTTTCTCTCCAAGCTTGCGCTTTTTCCAAAAGCTCTGCAGGAATTTCACCTTCAACCACAATTTCACCCATCGGACCATCAAAAGAATATGCTTTCATTTTGATCAAATCAACCACTCCTGAAAACTCATTACGTTCTCCGATTGGCATTTGAAGAGCAATTGCATTTGGAGTCAAACGATTCCAAATTGAGTTGATCACATAATCAAAATCAGCACCTTCTTTGTCAATCTTATTGATAAAACAAATTCGAGGAACTTTATATTTGTCAGCTTGACGCCAAACGGTTTCAGATTGTGGTTCAACACCTTCTTTTCCGTCAAAAATTACCACGGCGCCATCCAAGACGCGAAGTGATCGCTCAACTTCTACTGTGAAGTCAACGTGTCCCGGGGTGTCAATAATATTAATAGGATGCCCTTTCCAAAAACATTTGGTTGCAGCAGATGTGATGGTAATTCCACGCTCTTGTTCCTGAGCCATCCAGTCCATCGTCGCTGATCCATCATGAACCTCACCAATCTTGTGAGTGATTCCGGTATAAAACAAAATACGTTCAGTGGTTGTTGTTTTTCCACCATCGATATGAGCAATGATACCGATATTACGAAGTTTTGAAATGTCGTTTTCTCCAGCCATAAAAAATTTTATTTAAATAAGTTTTATAAACAAAAAATATTAATCAAGAAAATCTCAAATCTCAATGTCAAATGTCAAATAAAATCAAAAATCTCAAGTCCTAACTTTAGACATTTGGATTTAAGTCATTTATTGGAAATTTAGATTTTGTCATTTGGATTTTCCATTTTGCCCTAGGCAAAATGAGCGAATGCCTTATTTGCTTCAGCCATTCGGTGAGTATCATCACGTTTTTTCATTGCAGACCCAATTTTGTTTGATCCATCAATAAGTTCATCGGCAAGTTTTTCAGCCATTCTCTTCCCTTTCTTAGCGCGACATGCTGTAAGAATCCATCTAACTGCAAGTGTTTGACGACGTTCTCCAGAAACTTGAATCGGAACTTGATAGTTTGCGCCACCAACTCTTTTTGATTTAAGTTCAAGCAGTGGGGAAATATTTTTAATTGCTTGTTCAAAAACATTAAGACCACCTTTTTTGGTTCTTTCGTGAATCACATCAAAACAATCATAAATCACTTTTTCTGCAACACTTCTTTTGCCGTCTTGCATAACATTACCAATAAAGCGTCCCACTAAAATGTTTCCATATCGTGAGTCAGGTTTCCATTGTTTTACAAATGTTCGTTTTCTTCGTGCCATATATATTTAATTCAAAATTTAAATCTCAAAATGAAAAATTATTGAGTCGCCTTGCGACAACTTTTTATAGTTATGAGCGAAGCGAATTCTATAATTTTGATTTTTGATTTTTGATCTTTACATTTTTAAGTTATTCTGTCTTTGCCTTTGGACGTTTTGCACCGTATTTTGAGCGAGAACGATTTCTCCCATCAACTCCAGCACTGTCCAGAACTCCACGAACAATGTGATATCTAACTCCTGGAAGATCTTTCACGCGTCCTCCTCGAATCATAACGATTGAATGCTCTTGCAAGTTGTGTCCAACTCCTGGGATATATGCAGTAACTTCCATTCCGTTTGTAAGTCGAACTCTAGCGATCTTTCGAAGAGCAGAGTTAGGCTTCTTTGGAGTGGTTGTACTTACCTTAATACAAACTCCTCGCTTGAAAGGGTTTACGGTTTTCTTTGGTTTATTTTGCAAAGTATTAAAAGTCATTGTCATTGCTGGCGACTTTGTTTTCTTCACTGCTGATTTTCGGCTTTTTTTCACTAACTGATTTATTGTTGGCATAACGCGCTTCGCTTTAATTTCTAATTTCTAATTTCTAATTTCTAATCTCCGCCAAAGGCGGATCAGCCTAGGGCTGAAATTCCTCCTTTTTTAAGATCAAATTTCAAAAATCAAAACTGAGAATTATAAGTTCAATTTTTAATTACTGTAATTTATGAAATTTCATTAAAAAATGACGTTTCTTGAAAATCCAACCAGAACGAAGTGGACCTCAATTAACACCTTTTCTAACCCAAAATAGCCAAAAAATTGGCTATTTCACTAGCAAAACAATTCTACACAATTTTCGAAAGGACGTCAACCCCGTTAGAAAAATACTAACACAAAAGATAACAAGAAATCTGTTTTTATATTTTAAGCTTACATATTGCAAATAAACGTCTTTTTGTATTTTTCTAACGGGGTCAATGCCGCACTAAAGGGTCAACCCAAAGAAAATGTTCAGCATTGAGTTAAGGAAGAAGCCCAAGGGTCCGGAAAAGATAAAAATAAACAAAAGCAGCAGCATAAAGCCATATTGTTCAAGCATTATCATAACCTCAGTCCTGAGCGGAAAAACGGCAAACAAAAGCTTTGAACCATCAAGCGGTGGAAATGGTATGAGATTGAAAAAGGCCAAAATTACATTCCAAAAAATAACCAGCATTGAAATTTCAAAGAAAATGGACCCAACGGAGCCAGATATTAAAGTTGAAACATTTGCCCAGTTGTTAAAATTATGGATTATCTCAAGCTTAACTGAGGCTGGAATAGTGATCATACGAGCAATAATTGCGAAAACAAAAGCAATTAAAATGTTTGATCCTGGACCCCCAAGAGCCACTAAAGCCGGTCCCCATTTTTGATTTTTCAAATTATATGGATTATACGGCACAGGCTTTGCCCAGCCAAAAGCAAACCCCGTGGTTATTATCATAAACAATGGAACCACAATTGAACCCCAAGGATCGATATGCTTAATTGGGTTAAAATTAAGCCTGTCTGCATATTTTGCAGTGCTGTCGCCAAGCCAAAGAGCCACAAAGCCGTGAGCGACTTCGTGAATAATGATGGTATATATAAGGATAAGAATATAAAATCCTATTAGAACGATTGAATTTAAATCCATATGACTCTACGAATTACAAATATTATACAAATTTACAAATATACGAAAATTTTGAATTTACTTTTTGTACATTCGTAAATTCGTAATCGATTCGTATTTTCGTAGGGGTTGTCAAAACTCAATATATATGATACACTGAAATCTGTAATAAATCAATCGCTTATAAAGAACAATAAATATGAGTAAGACATGCAGCGTGTGTGGCCGAGGAACAATTGCTGGAAATTCTCGAAGTCATTCAAATATCGCATCTAAAAGAAAATTTGGAGTTAACATTCAAACCAAAAAAGTTGACGGTAAAAAAGCCAAGGTTTGTACTAAATGCATCAAAACTGAAAACAAAGAAGCTTAGTTTCAAAAAATCTTTTTAAAAATTCCTCGCCATACGGTTGAGGAATTTTTTTGTGTGCATTGTCATTCCCGTGAAAACGGGAATCTAGACCCGACACTAACTATTACTACATATTTAAAATAATAAATTTACCGAGACTGATAAGGGCTGGATTCCCAGTCAAGCTGAGAATGACAAAAGAGTTATTTCTTTTTTCCTAAAACTTCCTTAGAAGTTGTTGTGGTTGTTTCTTTTACTGTTTCGGTTTCTTTCTTTTTTTTCTCAACCCTAAAAATCCTAGATAAATACAATGAAACAGCTACCATAACAACAGTTAATAGGGCTGCATATAAAAATTTAGCCTTGAGACCATTTCCGGGGTCGGAAAAGAATCTTTCAATGAAGGCTTTAATTGCATCATTCCAAGCCAGACCCGCGACGAGTCCAAAACTGGTAATGATATATCCCAAGGTTTTTTCGCGAATCTCTTTTTCAAGTTCCACACCTTTTCCTTTTATGGTGACAATTTTTTCTGTGATTTTTTTCATCATGGTTTAGTTTACGCGAATAATTTCAAACTTCTTTCATTTAGAAGAGTCTACTTGCTGGTTTTTCAAAAGTCATCTTGCGATACACATCTCGAGTAGTTTGGACATCGCGTTTGCAATATTCCAAAATGTCACTCACCCGCCCATCCGCAAAAAACTGAGCGACTTGTGATCCGTCAATGCCATCTTTTGGCGAAGGAATGTCGAGCGCTAGTGCCAGATATTCCAAACCAATACTTGAGTTTGACCATTTCACCCACTCTTTCATTGTGTCATAAATTGGATAACCCCTGTAGCGTGCAAAGTTTAATTCATAAGCCGGTTTCACTCCAAGCACAATTGAACGTTGATAAATGAAACGCAAATCAAAATCCATCACATTGTGCCCGATAAATTGCAGGTCGTAATCTGGATATTGCATATTACGCGGAGTTGAACTGAGCGCATCAACCAAATGCCAAAATTGCTGAAGGGTTTCTTTTTCGTTATTTTCATTATAAAAATTTTGTGGCGCATCATCATCAACAGCATATCCAATACAAAGAATTCTCCCAAACGCTCCGTCAAAATTTGTTTTGGCAACAAATTCATCAAATTTTTCCTGATCAAACTGCGGATTTTTTTTATCAAAAAGAAGTCTCAGTGTTTCCGTTTTCGACTCCTCAGCTGGCAATGTTTCAATATCCAAAAATAGTTTTCGCATAAATTTTTCTTCAATGATTACCTAAATAGTATAGCACAAAAGACTTATTTCCACATTTCTTTTTCCGCAAAAGAAACGTGGAGGTTTGAAGGTCACCCAAAGGGTGATCAGCCTCTGGCTGAAAAACTCGCACCGGATGAAGATACTGTGGCAAAAACTTCGCTGTCATTCTGAACGTAGTGAAGAATCCCGTGCTAAATTTCACAATCCTTAATATTACGGGATCCTTCGACTCTTCGTCTGCTGACGAATCGCTCAGGACGACACTATTGTGTCGATTTCTTAACACTCATCACTCGTTTTTCGCCGGAGTTTATGACCCTTGAGGTTGTACTTCATATGGTGCAAATGGAATGCGGGATGCAACTAAGCAAGAGTGAGAATGCTTTTTGTTTTTTCACTAGAAACAAGTCTCCTTGGTGTTATGTCAAAAGTTGCAATTGTTTCTCCGTGACAAAAACAAAAATGCATTCGAACGATGAGCAGAAAGTATAAAAAAATAAGTTTACCTTAAATAAAAATAAAAAACATTTCCCGAAGAAAATGTTTTTAGAGAACCTTAAGTTGTTTTACTATCCTTTCATATTCTGGGATTGTTTGGGCAACAAGATTCCAGAAGCGTTTGCCGTGATTGAATTCTTTGAGATGGCAAAGTTCGTGAACGATGATGTAATCTGCGTGGCGTTGTGGCAAAAGCAAAATTTTGTAGTTGAAATTCAGATTGCCTTTTGAACTGCAAGAACCCCAACGGGTTTTCTGATTACGAATTGCAACGCCATTATATTGAAAACCATAAAATTCAGCATATTTCTCCAGACGACTGGTCACCATCTCGCGGGCGGTTTCCTTGAGCTTCAAATATTCCACTTTATCGTGGCGCGCGAAAAGGCTATTTCGTCCAATTTTTTTCATTGCCTTCATTTTTTCCAAAACCCACTCAGCATTTTTTCGAATAAAATCATCAGCGCTAACAAACCCCATACGCCATGGCAAAGTTACAGTGCAATTTCCATCACAAGAAATGGCCAATTTAAGCCTTTTTGCTTGCCGGTGTTTGCGCACAGTATATTCTATTTTCTCATTTCTGAGAGTCATTTTCTTCTGAATTGTCATTTGCGTGCTATTTGCGCCGTTATTAATGTTTTCATCAATATCAAGCCAATCCTGGAGTGAAATACCTTCATTTATGGAAAAACCTTCCTTTCCATAAGAAAACATTGACAAATACCTATTAAAATGTTTTAATATATATTTCTTCATTACTGCTTGATCAATATGTTATACCTCGCCGTAGCTTTGTTGTAAAGCGCAACCTTTTCGTTATATTTTTTTACATTTTTTTTATAACTTTCCAAAAAGTTGTTGTATTCTTTCACGAGTTCATTATATTTTTCAATACTTTGACCATTTTGATATGATTCGAGCTGACTTTTCATATCTTGAAGCTTATTTTCTTGTTTTGTGATTGTTTTTTTCTGAGTCTGAAGCTCTGGCAATATTGTTGCTATGGTTTTTTTAAGACTATCAATTTCGGCAATGATTTTTCTTGTTTCGATTATGCCTGAGTATTGTCGTCCCAATGTTTGTTGATAAATTGTCACTTGCGTTAGTTGTTGCAGCACTGCCTGCTGTGCCTGAGTGGAATCAAGGGCGGTCAATTCATTGACGCCAACAGCTTTATTGCTAACTGAATCAAATGAGGGAATGATTCCAATCTTATTTCCAACGCTCGTTGTCTCAGCGTAACAATATCCACTGTCATATGTAGACAAATTTTTTGGACAGGCAATTCCTATTGCCATATGATTATCTTGCTCGTAGGCAAAAATAGCTGCGCCATATCCCATCTCGCGAAGAAGTGCCACGGCAAGCAAACTCTTGTCAGAGCAAACACCAGACTGCTGGAATAATGTTTCGTATGGATACAAAATTGTTTCACTCCCAGTTTGCGCCAAAATATTTTTCGCTTTTGCATCATCATATTTAATCGCCTGGACAAAAGCCAAAGTTAAATCAACAATTTGATCATCCGTAAGCTTATGTTGACGACCAAGGTCCTGCAACTTAGCAGCAAGATTAGCAACTGATTTATCATTCTCATTGCGCGTCAAAAACATTCCGTAATATCCATCTTCCCAATCTGGCTCCGGTTCTCCTATATATGAAAATGATTTCGGTTGTGCTTTATAATATTCATAAACTGATTGATAAAGCTTCTCGGTCAATGTATATCGCACACCCTTATATTCCCAATTAAATTCGCGAGAAACAGGATTTTGCAATTCAGGAAATTGATTTATCACGTTTTCCTTCTCCAGCTGAGTTTTTGTTTCTAATGCAATCTCTTGCAAGGCAGGAATAATCTGACTTGGCAACTGAAAGCCTTTTTTATTACCTATAAACAAAAGTAATCCCGCAATAATTGCCAGCTCAATAAAAACTATTCCTATTTTTTTTAGCCAATTCATTAAGGTAGGAATTAGGAGTTAGGAGATTAGGAGATTGAGCATTAGACTACTTACCCGTGTTAATACGCAAGCCAGTAAAGATTTCATTAGCACTTCTATAGATAGCATAGCAAAATTAAGACAAATAAAAAAGAGGCATTCGACATTACGAATACCTCTTTGTTTTATCCATTACTTGTTAAGTAATACGCCTCATTGTAATTAGCGCCGCCATATCAGCATTGTGGTGCAAATTGGCTGGGATAAAAATTATAAGATAATCAGCTGAGAACATTGTCTCTGTAAATTATTTGGCAACGGAACATTCAATTCCCTGAATCTCCTTACTGTAGTAATAATATTTTTCAATATTGGAATAATATTACGTCTCCCTATTCTTTTTGCCTTATCAAGTTTTGCAAGATTGTTGTGCAAATTTTGACGCATTTTTCCCAACTCACTGTTTTCAATCTTGGCAACTATTGCCTGCCTCGCTAAACTTGGATCCCCCACAAAAGAAATCTGTTGTTTAAACATAATCCCTACCACCTTTTTGTTTTAGATCACTATTCATTGTTTTTTTTCACTACGACTGAATGCTTGTTTTCCCCTGCAATTATTTGCAAATTTCGCAACATACCCAAATTTTGAGAAGGCAGAGATTCTTTCGCTATTTTTGAATCCCTGCCATATTTAACAACACAAAAACCGCCATCTACATTATTCAACTCTTCATTAGATTGATCAGTCATAGCAATAATCCCCCTTTCCTAGTTGTTAAAAAACTCACCCTCCGGGTATATATTGTCCGGACAAAATCAAAGATTTTGAAGGCCAATTAAAAAACCAGCTTTCGCTGGGCCATTTTTACATAAATTCTACTACTTCTTTTTATGCAATATTACCCAACGAAAATTTGTCTCCGACTAGGAGAATGTTAAGGTCCAAGAGGACGACTGCAAATTTTGTTGAGAAATTATTCATATATTGTCATTTTAGGCGATTTCACTATTTTGTCAACATCACCCTTATCAACAGGCATTATTTGGCAAATTATACACTCAAATTTTCAATTTTCAATTCACAATTTTCAATCAATGATTCAATGAATTAATTTTCAAACATTTTAACATTGAAAATTCAATGTAAATTGGAAATTGATCATTGAAAATTATTATCAAAATAAAAAAGAGGGCTGAAAATAAATTCCGACCCTCTTTAAGTTTTACAAGAACAATATATTACTCAAGTATTCCATCAAGGTTTACGTCATACAGCATTGCTTCTGAAATTGAGCGATATGAAATAATTTCACTCTCATCAAACCAAATCTTGATTTCTCTTGCTGCTTCTTCTGGTTTATCAGAGCAATGAATCAAGTTTCTCACAGCGCGACCATCCATCCCCGCTAGATCATAGGAATCCAAAGTTAAATCGCCGCGAATAGTTCCAATATCAGAAGTCAGCGGCTCAGTTCCACCAACAAGTTTTGTCACAATTCCAACAGCAGAGTTACCTTCAATTACCATTGCCAACACTGGACCAGATGTCATAAATGTTACCAATTGACCAATAATGTCACGACCATATTCAATCGCCTCTTTTTCAATAGGAAGTTTCATTTCTTCTCGTCCTTTAACAATCCTTTCTCCTTTTGATTGAAACCACGCCTCATCCTTGTTGTAGTGTGTCCAGCATTGCTCAGCTTTTGGTACCAACAATTTCATAGCTGTAATTTTAAGACCAGTTCTTTCAAAACGTGAGGTTATTTCTCCGATAAAATTTCTTTGGATTGCATCTGGCTTAAGGATGACAAATGTTCGCTCTTTTTTTGGATGTTGCATAACTAGTATTTCTTAAATTAATTACTTCTAATAGATTATCCCAAAATTTATAAACAGTCAAAGGAATATTAAGTCACCAGTAAACTGTCATCAGTCATCACAATAGAAATAATTTCGTCAGTTGATTGCTGATTACTGATGACTGATGACTTTTCAAATCAAATCATAGACTTTTTCTTTCACATTTTGAATTAATATTAATACATTCATAAACAATATCGCCAGACTCATCGGTTCTGAAAATGTTTGCTCGATGCTGTGTGAGTCTTTGCAAGACTTCAGGATTTGGATGGCCATAAGAATTATTTTTACCAACAGAAATAATTGCATCAGCTGGACTGACTTTATTCAAAAATTCATCACTGGTTGCATATTTTGAACCATGATGTGCAATTTTTAAAAAATCAACATTCAAATCAAACCCAATAGAGAGCAATTTATTCTCCTCAGTTGTTGGTAAATCCCCAGTGAACAAAAACTTATTTTCTCCCACCATCAATTTAACCACCACGCTATACATATTTGTATCTTTACCATTTATATCAATAACTGTTTCAAATGGATATAAAATCTCAGCTACTCCGCCACCAGCAAATTTTATGGTCACATCTTTTTTAGCTTCTATTTTTTTAATATTATTTGTTGCAATAATTTCCTCTAGCTTTTTGAAAGTTTGCGATTCACTTTGCATTTTTGTTTCTAAAACAGCGTCAACTTGATACGCATTCAAAACATCAATTAAACCTCCGATATGATCAGCATCCGGATGAGTTTCAATAATTGTCTCAATTTTCCTATCCCAAAATGGGACATACTTTCCTAATTTTTCCAAGAGCAATTTTCCATCTTTACCACCATCAATCAAAAGCTGCTGAGAACCATCGGAAATCAAAATCGCATCGCCCTGTCCAACATCCAAAAAAACCACACTAAGTGGAGAATTTTTACCATAAAAAATAATTGCGATCAAAATAATTGCAACTATAGCAAGAGCCGCCAATATTGAGTAAATTAATTTTCTATTATTTTTCATTTTCTATTTTGCTTTTTAAATTCTGCATTCTCTTAGTATAAAAAACACCAAAACATAACACTATATAGTATAACACCACATACCAAGGGCTCACATTCTCAACACTAATGCTTGCCCCAGGAAACTGAGCGAGAATGTGAATTAGTTTTATTTCGTAATATAAAAGCAAAAAAGCCAGCCAAGAAAAAACCAGCGAAAGTGGCGAAAAAATAAAACCAAAAAGACACACCAGAAAAACTAGCAGCATTGAAAGAGGAACGATTGGCAAAATAAAAATATTAGCCAAGAGTGAAATTGGCGACACGATATTGAAATTATATGCGATTATTGGAAGCACAAAAATCTGCGCGCTAAGAGACAATAGTATAATTTCAGAAATACCAAGGGCTTTATGTTTTTTAATAAAACTTTTTTCCCAAAAAGATGCACTCGCAACAATTCCAAGGGTCGCCAAAAATGACAATTGAAAACCAACATCCCAACGAAGTAACAACGGATTAAGTGCGAGCATAACCGCACCTGCAAAAATAATTGCATTTTCAGAGCTTGCTAATCTTCCGTTTTTCATCGCCCAAAGCAAAATTCCACTCATCACTCCGGCGCGCACTGCCGAAGAAGGAAATCCCACCATAACAACAAACAATGCTATCCCAATAATTGCAAACCAAATTGCTTGTTTTCTCCAGAGCCCTAAAAAAATTCCCAGTATTATCAAATATTCCGCAATGATTGTCACATTATATCCTGAAACCGCCACGATGTGCGTCATTCCAGTCCGCGAAAAATCATTTTGAATTTCCTTTGAGAGTCCACTTCCACCGCCAAACAAAAGTCCATTGGCTAATGCGCTATAGGGATGAGGAATAACTTTGTTTATTTTATTTTCAAACAATTTTCGCGCAGAAATTATTTTAGAATAAATCCAATTACCTTTGTTTTCCGCAATCTTTTGTGTTTTACCTTTGCATTGATATAGCACTCCTTCTTTTGCCATATACATCTTGTAATCAAAACTGGCATCTAAATTTTCAATAGGTTTTAATGTGCAAGAAATCTCCAGAACGTCGCCATAAAAATATTCCGGATATTTTGCAGACTGAATTAATACTAGAATTTTTTCCTTTGAAAATTTCGCAACAATATTTTGCCCAAAAGCCGACGGAGTAACTTTTTCAACTATGGCATTTTCTTGAAATATTTTGCCTGAATAAATTAAATTTTTTGTTTTTTCAATTTCTTTGTCAGTGATCCAGCCACCTAAAACAAAAGAAAGCACGAAAAAAGAGGCTAGCGCCACGAATTTGTTTTTATAAAAAATAAACAAAACTATCAAAGAAAAAAATGTCAGCAGAAAAAAATAATTCTGGCTGAGTTCAAAAAATGACCGCGCAAAAACACCAAGAATAAAACTTAGAAGTGTAAACAAAAAGACACGTGATTTACTCATATGCCTATTATATCAAATTTATTAAATATATCTATCAACCAATATCAACCATTTTTATTTTGGCAGTTTTTCCTCCAACAATATTGATCATATGTTTTGAAACCTTAAAATACTGTGATAATAATTTTATCAATGCCTCATTAGCTGCACCATCAACTGGTGGGGCTGTAATTTTCACTTTATATTCTCCTTCTGAAATTTTCACGACTTCATTTTTTGAAGATCGTGGAGTAACTTTTATATAAATACGCATAGTTTTGAAATACAAAATACATTTCTGGATTCCCGCCTCCGCGGGAATGACAAGGGTTATTAAAATTACTGTGAATTAGCAGTACTTGAGTTTCTTCTAATAATGTTTTGTTTAATACGAATAAACATATTACCAAGCATCAAGATAATCAAGAATATATTTGCGTAAACAAAAATATTGCGCACAATGTCATTCTTCATATCAGTTCCAAGAAAATAAGCATGAGCGATCACGGCAGCATACAAGATAATATTTGCGAAATGAAGAATTCTCCAAAGTTTTTGAGAAATAAACCTGCGTCCATACGATGAAACTGTGAGGATAATCATCAGATAAAATCCAACGGTTCCAAGGCCTACCAAGACTGGTTTATAGCTTGATGCAAACGGCACAAAGACATCAGCAAACCCAAATCCCAAAAATTTGTCAAATATAAGCACAAACCCATGCAAAAAGGCAAACACTGTCGCCTGAAGTGCAATCCAGCAATGACCTTGCATAGCATAAAGTGGTGCGAAAAATTTATATAGAAATGGGATACGGATTATAAGTCCCAAGAAAATAGAGAGGTATAGCAATATGAAGCCAGCCAAACCACTTGCTCGCGCAATATACCACGGCCAAGGAGTTTCATTATTAGATAAATTTCCCTCTTGAACTATTGACGGCATTCCAGGAATTGAAGACTCAACGAGAGGATTGCTGCCAGCAAGGGCTTCAGGGCCATCATAATACCCATCGCCATCTGTATCACTGTTATTAGGATCAGTTTTATACACCTGAATTTCAGCCTGATCAGTGAGTCCATCCAAATCTGAGTCGACAACAGGCTGGCCTTGATAATCAATTATTGGCTGCTGCTGCGCTTTTGCCAGCGCGCCAAAAAACATCAACGACAAAGCCAGAACAAGCACATATTTTTTCATATTATTACAGCATTGAAAAAATTAACATAAAAATTCCTTGGCCTTGGGGGATATCCAGGCAGTACCGCGATAATTAAAAATTACTGCCGCAATATTATGCTCCTTCACATACAGCATACCACTCTCTCTTCCCATTAGGAAGATGGTTTTTGCCCACACGTCCGCCTCCACCACCGAGTCAGCAATGACAGAAACAGACTTAACATCAAACAAGAATTGCTGCGGATTTTTTGGATTAACAATGTGATGCATTCTTTTTCCTTCAATTTCCCAACGCCTCCTTTTAATCCCTGACGTTGCAATCGCTTTTTCACTCAGAGAAAACATTAATTTATTCTCATCAATTCCCTCTATGGAAACTGTCCATTTCTTGTTATTTTCATCCACCCCTTGAGCAAACATATCACCCCCCGAATCAACCAAGAAGTTTTCCCATTTTTGCTCCACTAAAGTTTCTACAATCTTGTCCGTAATATATCCCTTTGCAATTCCAGAAAAATCCATTTTCACCCCAAAAAAGACCTTATTGCCGTCCACTTTCAAATCTTCTGCTAAATTACGATCAAAAAAAAGAAATTTTTCGTTATCATCTCCGTCAAATTTACGATTTCCTCTCTTAAAATCATCAGCGTAACCTATTTTTTCAAGAACATTCAAGATCCTTGGATCAAAAAAAGCATTGGTTTCTTTATTAAATTTCAATGCGATTGTGGCAACCTCGCACATATGAAATGATGCCGTGTTAAATTCACCAACGGAAAGATTCAATTTTGACAATTCACTTTCGCAGTCAAAACGACTAAATATATTTGAGAATTCAACATACATCTTTTTTATCCCTTGAATACTTTTCTCGGCGGTTTTTTTTTGTTCATCATCAACTACGATTATCCTGATATCAATATCAGTTCCTAGTTTCTCAAATTGGCTATGCACAACAAGCGGAAATCTATTATCATTTTCGCTATTATTTTTCATATTCAAATGTATCAACAATTCCATTTAAATCATCATCCCTTACGATATATATTTCCGCAATATCAGGATACTGATCCTCATCATCAGGAATTCCGTCACGATCACGATCTGACAATAAGATTGTTTGAATCTGATTTTCTGTAACTATTTTTGCAGGCTCCACCACGAACGTTTCTTTGACTGTTGTGGTTTTTTTAGATGATGATTCCTCACTATTCTCATCAACTTCCTCGACATCTTTCCTATCCACATCATCTTCATCTTTATCTTCCTCTTCATCATATTCCTCATCATCATCGGCATTCGCAAAATGAAAAATTGACAAGCCTCCACCAAAAATCAAAGAAGTTATTGCAAATAAAACTACCAATTTTTTCTTAAACATAATATTGTATACTTTTAAGCATTTTAAGCCTTATGATGCCTTTGTTGTTGTTTTTGCAGGAGTTGATTTGGTGGAAGTAGAAGAGGATGAACCTTTTGAAGGCTGCTCAACAGTAACTGTTTTTGTTACTGCAGGAATCGTCCTTGTTACTGGCACGACCTGCTCCTTTTGAATCGTGTCGGCATTATTAGCAATACTTCCAATTTTTAACTCACCATCAGCTTTAATGCGCTGCTGGGCATCGAGAGCATAATCAGCTGCCTCTTTATAATTTTGAGCAGCTTCCTGCAAAGCAATAGTATCTGCTTTTTCAGTGTTTTTTTGCCTCATAAAAAGAACGCCAACCGCAATAAGCATCACATTTAGCATAAAAAACATTATTTTTCCGCTATTTTCTTTTATTTTTTTCAATAACATCTATTCTTTGTTAAATAAAATTTGGTTCCTATCGCGCAAAAAGAACCAACTTATTTTTGAATTATTTATTATCATCAAACAGTAATACGCGGCAATCTTTATGTTTTTTCACTATACAAAAAAAATGCCCCAACAAAGGCATTTTTCAATTATTCTTTCTGACACCGCACACATCGAAACTTTTTTCAATATTTGTTTTTATTTTATCCAAATCCAGGGTCTTCCCCTTGGTTATTTTTTTCATATTTGAATCAATAGTTCGCATTTCGCGATATTCTTGCAGATAATAAGCTTTTGCACCCTTGATCCATTTTGCAATTTTTTCAAAATCTTTTTCTTGGTGAATCCCTGGAACAACTGTCGTGCGGAATTCATATGCAATTCCACTATTCATTATCATTTTTACACTTAATTTTATGCGCTGGATATCAACAATTAATCCTACGGACTTGCTATAATTTTCGGGAGAACTTTTGATATCCATCGCAATAAAATCAACTAATTTTTCTTTGATAATTTTTCGCAGCACATCAGGACGCGTCCCATTTGAATCAAGTTTGACTTTGAAACCCATTTCTTTTATTTTTTTGATAAATGGAATTATATCTGGCTGTATTGTTGGTTCTCCGCCAGTAATACAAACTCCTTCTAATTTTCCCTTTCTCTTGGCGAGGTGATCAAAAAATTCTTCTTCTAAATTATTCAGAGCCGGAAACTGAGATTTAATAACTAATTCAGGATTATGGCAAAAAGGACAACGAAAACTACAACCAACAGTGAAAACTGTTGTTGCAATTGTTCCAGGAAAATCTATTAAAGTGAGTTTTTGATAACCACCGATTCTCATTATTTTATGTTTTTATTGCTAAACTTATTTTATCTTAACTTTAAATTTCCTTTTTAAATAAAACTGCTCAAATTTCCAAATCCCAATTTCCAATTTCCAATAAAATCCCAATGATTTAATTTCTAATATTTCAAACATTAGTTCATTCTGACTTGATTCGAAATTCAAAATTTGAAATTCAAAATTATTAATCAATAGGATTTTTTTAGGCGATACTTTCAACAAGAAAATACCGCCCAAAATCATTCAGTCTAATCTCCTATCTAGCAGGAAGCGCAAGCGCTGTCAGTCACAACATATTCATTGCGATCTGCAAATTCTGCTTGTTTTCCTTTGTTCCATTGTGTCACTGGGCGGATGTATCCAACCACGCGAGAATAAACCTCTGTTTGTTGAAAGTTTCGAAGAACACTGTCTTTCTGATGACAAGCTTTGCACTTAGTATAGACCTCACTACCAACCTTGTACGGCATATATTCCTCATTGTTTTCGATTGATTTGCCACAATCATGGCATGTATATTTTTCCATATTTTTATTTTTTATTTTTTAATATATATAATCATCTCAATCAAGAACGTCTTCTTAATTAAAATGTTGTTTTAAACTCTTTTCCACATTTCTTTTTCCCGCAAAAAGAAACCTTTCTTGTTATCATTCCCGTGAAAACGGGAATCCAGGACTGAGCCGAACTTGTGCACAAACCTGGATCCCGGATCTGCTGTCCGGGACGACATGATTACATGTCGATTTCTTAACACTCATCACTTGTTTTTCACCGGAGTTTATGACCCCTAAGGTTATACTTCATATGGTGCAAAGGGATGCGGGATGCGGAATGCAGAATTCAAAATGCCAATACATTCTCACGACGCTAATCTTTACTTCTTCTTCCCTATTTTTTCAAGCTTCTTGGCAGGAACTGTTCCGCAATTTCCGTTTGTATATTCTTTGCGATCACCGAATTCTGCTTGTTTTCCTTTGTTCCATTGTTCTACTGGACGAATATATCCTACTACGCGAGAATATACTTCTGTTTTCTGCTCAATCACACATTTTGGACAAATAGGCTGTTCACCTGGGATATATCCGTGTACGGGACAAATACTAAATGTTGGTGTAAGCGTGAAATATGGAAGTGCATAATTTTCAGCAATTTTTCTTACCAAATTCTTTACCATTTCAATATCCCAAATACGTTCACCCAAGAAGCCATGCAAAACTGTCCCACCCGTATATTTCGTTTGCAATTTCTCTTGCAAATCAAGAGCTTCAAAAAGATCTTCAGTGAATTGCACAGGCAATTGAGATGAATTTGTGTAATATGGCTCAGCTCCATTTGTTCGAACAGCCAAATCATTTGCAAAAATAATATCTGGATATTTATCTCTGTCCTTGCGGGCCAATCGGTATGATGTTCCTTCTGCAGGAGTAGCTTCCAAGTTATACATACTGCCAGTTTCCTCTTGAAATTTGAGCATTTTTTCTCTCATATGAGACAAAATTTCTTCTGCTAAAGCCTGCCCTTCTTTGGTTGTAATATCCTTACCAATCAAATTAACCAAGGCTTCATTTAATCCAACCAAGCCTATAGTCGAGAAATGATTGGACCAATATGATCCCTGGCGCATCTTGATCGCATCTAGATAAAATTTTGTGTATGGATACAATCCCTTTTCAGTTAGACTCTCAACAAGCTTACGCTTAGTTTCCAAACTTTCTTTTGCAATATCCATCAAAGAATCAAGTTGTTTGAAAAATTCTTTTTTATTTTTAGCAACATAACCAATTCGCGGCATATTGATTGTCACCACACCAACACTACCCGTAAGTGGATTTGCTCCAAACAGTCCACCTCCACGCTTACGCAATTCTCGATTATCAAGACGAAGTCGACAACACATTGAACGAGCATCATCAGGATCCATATCTGAATTTACAAAGTTTGCAAAATATGGAATGCCGTATTTAGCTGTCATTTCCCAAACCGCATCAAAACGCTTATCACTCCAATCAAAATCTTTGGCAATATTATAAGTTGGAATTGGGAAAGTGAAAATTCTTCCGCTTGCATCACCTTCCGTCATTACCTCAGCAAAAGCACGATTAATCATATTCATTTCATCCTGAAATTCACCATAAGTTTCTTTTTGTGGCACACCTCCCAAAATTACCGCCTCTTTTGCCAACATACTTGGAGCCGTCATATCCATTGTAATGTTGGAAAATGGAGTTTGAAATCCAACACGAGTAGAAACATTCATATTAAAAACGAAAGACTGAATTTCTTGTTTCACCTGCGCATAAGTCAATTTATCATAGCGCACAAACGGAGCAAGCAAAGTGTCAAAATTTGAAAAAGCTTGCGCTCCAGCAACTTCTCCTTGAAGCGTATAAATAAAGTTAACCATTTGCCCCAAGATTGAACCTAGATGTTTCGCAGGTTTGCAGGCAACTTTCCCTGGAACACCAGTAAATCCTCTTCGAAGCAAATCTTGCAAATCCCAACCGCAACAATATGCTGCCACCAATTGCAAATCATGAATATGAAAATCCCCGCTTTCATTAGCTTCACGAATTTCCTTAGAATAAACACGATTCATCCAGTACTTACTACTCACGATTGAAGCAATGTAATTATTAAGTCCCTGCAGAGAATATGCCATATTGGCATTTTCTTTCACTTGCCAATCTATTTCTTGAATATACTTATCTACCAAACTTACTGCTTCATCCAGGGAATGTTCTGTTTCACGAATTTTTCGATGCTGTTCACGATAAAGAATATATGCCTTAGCAGTTTCATCAAAATCCAAAATCATCAACACACGCTCAACCAAATCTTGCAGTTGTTCAATTGCTGGGATCTCTCCTTTTTTAAAATTTTTATTGAGAAGCTGCACAACTTTATCCGCAACTCTTTTTGCATCAGATTTATTTCCTTCTCCCGTTACTAAGAATGCCCTCTCAACTGCTATTGCGATTTTCTTTTGATCAAACGGTACGACTCTCCCTGAACGCTTTACGATTTTTTTCACAAGATTTTTCGGTTTAACTTTCTTGGCGGCTTTTTGCGACACTATCTTTTTTATTGTCACAACCTTTTTCCCCTTAACTTTCTTTTTTTGATTTTTCATATTGTTTTCTCCCCCGAGAGTTAAATTATAATTTATTTAATATTTTTTAACTTTGGCATAGTCTGGGAATATATGACTAGTCTCTCAGCCAGAGGCTGATCAGCCTTCGGCTGACATCTTTTCCACTTCCTTGCGAAAACTGTCAGCTGTTTTGAATGATTTATACACACTTGCAAATCGCAGATACCCAACATCATCCATCTCTTTCAACTTTTCCAAAATCATTCGACCTATCTCTTTGCTTGAAATCTCATTTGACTCCCTGGCTTGAATCTCATATTCGATATCCCCAATCGCCTTGCCAATTTTTTCTTCACTGACTGGACGCTTCTCCAGGGCTTTATGAAAACCTATCTCTATTTTTTTACGATTATATTCCTGCCTGCTACCATCACGTTTGACAACTGTAAGGCGCATAATTTCCATTTCTTCATAGGTGCTAAAACGCGCTTGGCACTTTTCACATTCCCTACGCCTGCGAATTGCTTTTTCATCATTAGTATCGCGTGAGTCTACAACTTTTGTATCGCCGTGCCCACAAAAAGGACAAATCATAATTAATAATAAATTTTCAATTTTCAATTTTCAATTTTCAATTAAATCACAATTTATCAATGATTCAATTTGAATTCAAAAATTCTAAATTCAAAATTCCATACTTAATGCTTAGCTTTTTATATTTATTTTAAAATCCACTACTTTATAAAACTTACAAAGCTACAAACTTTATAACTTTTACCCACTTGACAAGAAATATTTTTCACTCTTTTAAAACTTGACTATTTTGTATTTTTATGCGTTTTTACACTATATGTTGTGTACCGTTAGTCCATTATACCACAAGTCAAATATCTGCCAAGCATCCCTATTTGAGCCATTTTTGGGAGTTATCCACACAAAAAATCCACGAATTATTATTTGTTAGTTACCAGAATCAGTCACTAACGTTCCAACATAAACCAAAAAACAGAGTCTCCCCTGCTTCTTGGTGCTTGTTATCTTGTATCTTGTGTGACTTTATAACTTTACAAACTTAATCACGGTGCCACTTCCCTCCAACCATTGATCGTGAGCGGACAAG
>LBTZ01000014.1 GCA_000992325.1 Parcubacteria group bacterium GW2011_GWD2_38_11
TAACTACCGCCTGTCCTTTTGATGTTCGTGCGGATTCTGGAATTTCATAAGCCTTTGTTTGAAAAACTTTTCCGGTGTTAGTGAAAAACATCAAATTGTCGTGTGACATCACGCTGGTAACCTTTTCGATAGAATCTCCTTCTCGCGTTGTTGCGCCAATCACTCCCTTGCCACCTCTTTTTTGTACCTTATATACGTCAGGGTTCATTCGTTTGATATATCCGTCTTGAGAAATTGTGATGATAGCCTCTTCATTTGGAATCACATCTTCTTGTTTGAACTCTTCGATTCCAGTTTTGAGCACTTTTGTTTTGCGCTCATCCCCAAATTTTTCTTTAAGCGCAATAAGTTCATCTTTAACCACGCCAAGAATTTTCTTTGGACTAGCTAACAAATCTTCAAGCACAGCAATAAGGGCAAGTTTTTCCACGAGCTCGTCTTCAATTTTTTTGCGCTCAAGTCCAGCCAATGTTTGCAATCGCATTTCTAGGATAGCAGTAGCCTGTCTTTCTGATAATTTGAATTTTTTCATCAAATTAGCATGCGCTTCCTCTCGAGTTGGAGATTTTTTGATGGTTTCAATAACAGCGTCAATGTTGTCCAAAGCAATTTTGAGTCCTTCCAAAATATGAGCACGATCTTTTGCCTTGTTAAGTTCAAATTGTGTGCGACGTTTCACCACAATGTTTCGGTGCAAAATGTAGTGTTCCAAAATTGACTTAAGAGAAAGAATTTGTGGATCAATTCCATCCACCAATGCCAACATATTTACATTGAAATTCTTTTGCAAATCGGTTGCATTGTAAAGTTTGTTTAAAACTTTTTGTGCGTAAGCATCTTTTTTCAGTTCAATCACGATGCGCACTCCGTCTTTGTCAGATTCATCGCGAAGATCTTTGATGCCCAAAATTTTTCCTTCTTTAACCAAGTCCGCAATCTTGATGATCAAGTTTGATTTATTGGTCAAATAAGTTATTTCTGTGATAACAATATGAAAATTTCCAGATTTTTGTTCGATAATATCAGCTTTGGCTCGAGTGACAATTTTTCCACGACCGGTTGAATACGCTTCTTTAATTCCCGGAGTGTTATACATAATTCCTCCAGTTGGAAAATCAGGACCCTTGATAAATTGCATCAAGTCGTCCACATTAGCTTCTGGATTATCAATCAAGTGATTGATAGCATCAGCAAGTTCGTTTAAATTATGTGGAGGAATGTTGGTAGCCATACCAACTGCGATTCCCATAGTCCCATTAAGCAAAAGTTGTGGAAGTTTTGCGGGAAGCACGACGGGTTCCTTGTGAACGCCATCAAAGTTTGGAATGAAATCAACCGTGTCTTTTTCAATATCAAAAAGCATTTCTTCAGCAATGGCTTTTAATTTTGCTTCAGTATAACGATAAGCAGCAGCACTATCTCCATCCATTGAACCGAAGTTTCCTTGTCCCCAAACCAAAGGATAGCGAAGGGAAAAATCTTGAGCCAAACGAACCATAGAATCATACACAGCAGTGTCTCCGTGTGGATGATATTTTCCTAGCACTTCTCCAACCACTGTGGCAGACTTTCTGAATTTTGCTGATGGACGAAGACCACTGTCCCACATAGAATACAAAATTCTGCGATGAACAGGTTTAAGGCCATCGCGAACATCAGGCAACGCGCGAGAAACAATAACGCTCATCGCATAATCCAAATATGATTGTTGAACCTCTGCCACAATCTGACGAGGTTGAATATTTTCAGGTACAAAATCTAATTTTTTTTGTTGAGCTGCTTTCATATCGTGTTAGGAAAATGCGTCTAAGCTCTGCTTATACGGATTTTTTTAAGTTAAACTTATCTGTAATTAAAAAATCTTCACAGTTAATGCTTTTTAAAAGGCACTATTGCGAATAATATCTTTATAAAAAGTAAACATTTGCGCTTGCTAATATTTACTTAAATCAAGACACTATTTTTTTGTGCTAATTACTCTGTTGGTAATTTAGAATAAGCGCTTGCTTGTGGAATTTCTGGTTCGTTAGCAGTTGCTGGATAATTAAATTCAGTTTCGATACTCGCATTGCTGATTCCCTCGTCACTATTAACTAAGGGTTGGTCACTAAAATCCTTAATTGAGGGAGCTTGTTGTTTGAGATCTTGCAATTGCTGCACTATGTCTGGAATATTGGACGATTCTGGATTGGAGATAATGCTATCACCTTGAAATAAGAAACCCATTGAAAAAATCCAGATTCCTACGATAAAAAACATTGAAATTGCCACAGCGCCCCAAACATATCGTAGGCGGATGTGCTCTGGCTCGAGCCTGATTTGTGCAATTTTTTCTTGGATATTCATTATGACAAAATCTAAAATTAAGCCTCATTGTCCATAAGCACAATCTCCATCTTCTTTTCTCCCAAATCTTTTTTCTTTACAGTGTATTTGGCTATTTTTTCCTTAGGACAATTTCCCATTTCATTGCAGAATTTGCTTTCGTCTTCTATTTCAGCCACTGAGCCATTGGTTTTATAATGCATCGGTATTATAATTGCAGGCTCAATTTTTCGCACTAATTCGGCTGCTTTTTTTCCATCGATAGTGCTAGTTCCACCTACTGGAATAAAAAGAATATCCACGCCGTCAATTTCTTCAAGTTGTTTGCCGCTAAGATCTGAGCCTAAATCGCCCAAATGACAAATCTTAAGTTCCTCGGCTTCAAGAATATAAATGGTTGAACGTCCTCGCTCGGCACCTTCAACATTATCATGAAAAGAGTCCACGCCTACCACGTTAATTCCCTTTACTGCATATTCTCCTGCCGTTTCAATTATAACTGGATCTCCTTTAATAGCACTAATATTGCTATGATCAGGGTGGCTGTGAGAAACAAAAACAACATCAGCCTGTCCTTGTGGTGGTCTAATGCCCAACTCTTTGCCAAATGGATCGAAAAAAAGAGTGATATCTTCCGTGGCTCTTCCGCCGGGCTTGGTGGTTATTTTAAAACAAGAATGACCATAATATTGTATTTGCATTTGTTTATCCTTAATTTGTTATATTTTTTCTTTCAGCTCAACCGCAGTATATCATAGCAAATTTTCCTTGTCGAGACAATTTTTGCTTAACCCCCCAGTTAAATAGCGAGAATTTAACGGGGCAGGCTTGCCAAAAAATCAAATATGGTATAAGATAATCAAGTGGTTAATTTATTAAGAAAATTTAATAGTGAAATGCTTTAATTTCACAGTGAATTTCTTGATAATTTCCCTTGAACAGGGATTTTTTTGTGCATATAATTAATAAAATGCAGGTGGCACGCCTGTAAAAATACGAATACGCGAATTTATGCGTATGTTGCGAATATGCCAATGAATCTATTTGCATATTTGCGTATTAGCATAATATTTGCATCATTAGTATCGTGATTATAAATATGGCAATAAAGAAAACGGACATTCTCGACAAATTAGCCGAGGAAGTTGATAAAATCAAAGAAGACAACACTCCAATAGCCACTAAGAAAGCAAAAAAGGCTGTTGTTAAGGAAGAAGAGGAAAAGGATATGTCTCCAATGGCAGTTCTTTTGGAAGAAAACCCAGTTAAAATTCCTCAAATCGGGGATGTTTTAGAAGGTACCGTAATCGATATTACTTCAAATTCCCTACTTTTAGATCTTGGTGCTCTTGGAACAGGTATTGTGCTTGGCAAAGAAATCAAGGATGGTCTTGCTGTTGGTAAAATTAAAAAGGGTGACAAAGTTGGTGCAACACTGATTGATCTTGAAAATGAAGATGGATATATTGAACTTTCTATTCGCGAAGCTTCATATGAAAGAGCATGGGATGATTTGGAATCTAAGAGAGATGCAATGGGCGCAGTTATGACTAAAGTTTTGGATGCAAATAAAGGTGGTCTTATGGTTGAAGTTAATGGAATCACTGGATTCGTGCCTGTTTCACAGCTTTCAAGCGAACATTATCCTCGCGTGGAAGATGGTGATAAAAACAAGATTCTAGAATTGCTCAAAAAATTAGTTGGAAAGGAAATGTTGGTAAGAATTTTGGATGCAGACCGTGAAACTGAAAAATTGATTGTTTCTGAACGAGCAGCTTCAAGTGAAAAAGAAAAAGAAGTTATTTCTCAATTACAAGCCGGAGATGTTATTGAAGGTGAAGTAAGTGGAGTTGTGGACTTTGGTGCATTCATCAAATTCTTGCCACCAGCTAAAATGGCATCGGACCGCGAAAGCGACAAATTGGAAGGTTTGGTACACATTTCAGAGCTTGCTTGGCAGCTTATTGATGATCCTAGAACTATTGTAAAAACTGGAGACAAAGTTAAGGCTAGAATTATCGGAATTGATGATACTAGAATTTCACTTTCTATGAAAGCTTTAGCCAAAGATCCTTGGAGTGAAATTGCTGAGAAATACAAAGTTGGAGATACTGTGCAAGGAAAAATTGACAAAATCAATCCTTTCGGAGCATTTGTGTATTTGGACAAAGATATTCACGGCTTGGCTCACGTTAGCGAATTCCAAGAAGTGTACCCAGGAAAGAAAATGGATGAAATTCTTCGTGCAGGCGAAACTTATGATTGGAAAATCCTTTCTATTGAGCCAAAAGATCACAGAATGGGCTTGATGATTATCAAAGAAGAAAAGTAAGCTTGATTTTTGTTTACTGTTAAAAAATCGCTCCAACAACGGGGCGATTTTTGTTTGCCTATTTCCTTTTTGAGCACGCTTTTGGATAAATACTCAATATCCAAAAGCTCAAAAGCTACTGTCGTAGCTATTGGCCAAAAAGAAAACAGGCAAATAAAAATATTAAGCTATTATACCCAAAATAATGTAAATGGGATAAAAAAATAATGTTTAATTTTTGTGCTTAAATGCTTGCTTTATGTTAAAATATGCGTATACTTAGTTAACTCAATAAATGTGTAAATAGTTATGCAAAAATCAAACATTTTTATCATTTCAGGCCCATCTGGCGCAGGAGAAGACTCTATTATAAATGGCTTAAAAGAACTTTTTCCAATAGAGCGTGTGATAACAACAACCACCCGTGGTATGCGATTAGGTGAGGATCAGGGTAACCCGTATTATTTTATTTCTGAAAAAGAATTTAAAGGTGATATAGATAAAGGAAATTTTGCCGAATATGCGCAGCAGTATAATGAAAATTTGTATGGCGTGACAAAAACAGAGCTTGAAAGAGTTCAAAAATCCGGCAAAATAGGAATTTGGAAAATTGAATATAAAGGTGTGATGTCTGTTAAAAAAATATATCCAGAGATTGTTGCTATTTTCGTGAATGCTGAAAGTCTTGAAATTCTTGAAAATAGAATCAGACAACGAGACAATGCTTCTGACGAATACATCAAAGAAAGAATGGAATATACAAAAGAATGGCTGAAGCACAAGGATATTTATGATTATGAGGTTGTTAATGAGGAGGGAAAATTAGATGAAGCAATAAAAAAGGTGGCGGACATAATTAAAGCAAGAGTGTAAATGGCTCAATTTATTAAAACAATTCAAAATTTTGCATTTGTAAATAATCTTTGGGAGAAAAATTCGAAGATTATTATTGGTGTTTCTGGTGGTTCTGACAGTGCTTGCCTTTTGGATATTTTGGCCAAACTTAAACCAAAATATAAGTTTGAGCTTCATATTGTGCATATTAATTATGCTCTGCGAGGTGAATATTCACAAAAAGATGAGATTTTTGTAAAAGAGCTTTCCAAGAAATATAACATCCCATCAACCGTGTTTAAACCAAAAAAAGCTGATTATAAAGGAAATCTTGAAAACAATCTGCGCGAAATCAGGTATGCTTTTTTTGAAAAAATGCGATTGGAACTCGGTTTTGACTTGGTGGCGGTTGCTCATAATCAAGATGACCAAGCTGAAACAGTGCTAATGCGAATTATGCGTGGCAGCGGGCTAAGTGGTCTTAGTGCGATGAAGGCCAAAACAAAAAAAATTATCAGACCACTTTTGCAGACTAGTAAAAAAGATATTTTGGCTTATGTAAAAGAAAATAAGTTGAAATATAGGACAGACAAATCAAATTCTGATACAAAATTTACCAGAAATAACATTCGGCACAAACTTCTTCCCTATCTTGAAAAGAATTTTAATCCCACAATTAAAAAGACATTAAGTGATTGGTCACAGTCAGTTGCAGACGACTATGCTTTTATTGAACAAGAAGCGCAATGTTTTGTTGGCTTGGTATGTAAAAATAAATACGCCCATTTTTCAGTTAAGGAATTTGAACAACTTCATATGTCTATTCAGCGTCAAGTTTTACGCAACGTTACTCAGCAATTGAAAAACACCGCCAAGGATGTTGAGAGTAAGCAAATTGAGGAAATGATTAAATTAATCAAAAGTGTTAAAAGTAAGGATCAAAAAGCTCTCATTTGTGGCTTGAATATATCAAAAAAAGGTGGTAAAGTTGATATACGTTGTTAATTTGTTTAAGTAAAGTAAAATTCAAAAATTATGGAAAAATTATTAAAAAATATAGGCTTTGTCGTGCTATTTTTTTTGCTTGCATCAACTATAATGATTCTTTACAGTGGTCCCAAGCAAAAACCGGCAGAAATTTCGCTAAGCGAGCTGGCAAGTCAAGTTAATGATGGAAAAGTTAAAAATATTTCAGTTAATGGCAACGATCTTGCTATTGAGCTTAATGAGGGAACAAAAGAAAAATCAATCAAGGAACCACAAAGTTCACTGACCGAATCACTCAATAATTATGGCGTGGATAAAGAAAAAATCAAAGGAGTAAAAATTGATATCAAACAAGCCTCTGGTTTCAGTGCTTTTGCTTCAAATATTTTGTTACCCTTTTTGTTGCCATTCTTGCTTATCGGAGCCTTTATTTGGTTTATGCTTCGACAAGCGCAGCGAGGAAATTCACAAGCAATGTCATTTGGGATGAGCAAGGCTAGAATGACTGATCCTAAGGATAAAAACAAAAGAACAACTTTTGCAGACGTGGCTGGTGCTAAAGAAGCCAAAGAAGAATTGGGAGAAATTGTGGAATTTTTGAAACACCCAAAGAAATTTATTGCTATTGGAGCTAAAATACCTAAGGGCGTGCTTCTTCTTGGTTCTCCCGGAACAGGAAAAACCTTGATGGCAAAAGCTGTGGCTGGTGAGGCAGGAGTTCCCTTCTTTAATATCAGTGGATCAGAATTTGTGGAAATGTTTGTTGGTGTGGGAGCTTCACGTGTGCGAGATTTGTTTAAGCAAGCCAAAAAAAGCGCGCCAGCGATTGTCTTTATTGATGAAATTGATGCAGTGGGACGTCATCGTGGAGCAGGTTTGGGTGGCGGTCACGATGAACGTGAACAAACGTTAAACCAAATTTTAGTAGAAATGGATGGCTTCGAAGGAACAACCAGCGTGATTGTGATTGCAGCAACGAACCGTCCTGATGTTTTGGATCCAGCTTTGCTTCGTCCAGGACGTTTTGATCGTCGTGTGGTGATGGATTTGCCTGATATTAATGAACGTGAAGAGATCCTGAAGATTCATATGAAAAACAAGCCGATTGAAAAAGCTGTTAATGTGCGAACACTTGCCGAAAGAACATCTGGTTTTTCTGGAGCTGATCTTGCCAATCTTGTAAACGAAGCCGCAATTTTATCCGTAAGACGCGCCAAAAAAACAATCACAGAAGATGAGCTTAAAGAATCAATTGAAAAAGTGATCCTTGGGCCAGAAAGACGTTCAAAAGCAATCAACAAAAAAGAAAAAGAAATAATCGCCTATCACGAAGCTGGTCATGCTCTGATTGGTTCAATCCTTCCAAATGCAGATCCGATTCAAAAGGTTTCTATTATTGCTCGTGGTCAAGCTGGTGGTTATACACTTTCTGCTCCAACCGAGGATAAGAGTTTGCATTCCCGCGCATACTTTATTGATGAGTTGGCAACTTTGCTGGGCGGTCATGTGAGTGAGCAAATGTTTATTGGGGATGTGACAACTGGACCATCAAACGACTTGCAGCGCGCAACGCATATGGCTCGATCAATGGTGACACGTTATGGAATGAGCACGCTTGGACCAAGAACATTTGGCAAAAAGGAGGAAATGGTTTTCTTGGGTCGTGAGATAAGTGAGGAAAGAGATTATTCAGATCGCACCGCAGAGGCAATCGATGCAGAAGTATCTCGTTATATCGCTGATGCGTATAAGACAGCTGAAAAAATCCTTACTGATAATGGCGATGTACTCAAAAAAATCGTAGCAGAGCTTCTTGAAAAAGAAACAATTGAACGAGATGAATTTAATAAAATTGTTGGCATAGAATTGCCAGTAAAAAAAGAAGAGACTCCGACAGAAATTATTGAGCAAGCATAAAGTGCTTTCAGTTTGGGTGATCAATTTTAATAACAGTAAAGTTGATCACCTTTTAGTGAAAACTAGCAATTACTAACTATTACAAATATGAATAAGGATGAAATGTCCGCCAGAGGCGGATCCGCCTTTGGCGGAAAAAAGATTCAATATCTTGATATGTTGAAGCAATCATTTTCAATCACATGGGAAAATAAGTTCCTATGGCTTTTGGGTTTTTTGATTTTTTTGGGTTCTGTTGGCACTAACTTAAACGTAAACAATAACAGCGCAATTGAACAAGGGAAAAAAATACAAGACATTGCTGCTTTGATGCAAAATAATCCTAAATTGACAATAGCACTAGGTTTGGTTTTGATTGTGGTGATGCTGGCTTTATTTTTGCTACGCATTTTGGCAGTTGCAGGAACTATCAAGGCAATAAATGACATTAATCTGTATCGACAACTTTCGGTTATTGCAATTTTAAAAGAAGCAAAAAAATATCTTGGAAGATTGATTCTATTGGAAGTTATTGTTTTTGTGGCGCTTATTTTGGTTATGGTTGTGCTGGCAATTCCTGTCTTGTATTTATTTGCACTTAAAGCAAAATTATTGGCTGTGTTTATTTCGATTATTGCGATTGCAATAATTGTTCCGTTAGCAATTTTGGCATACTATTTGCACAGATATGCTGCTATGTATATTATCTTGGGAGATGAAAAAATAAAAATGTCATTGGAGTCAGCATATATTCTTTTTGCAAAAAATGTCAAAGAGAGTTTGATAATGGCACTAGTCGTTGTCGCCACAGGTTTGTTGATGATTATGGCTATTGTTATTTCGGCTATTCTTTTGGCGATTGTTTTTGTACCACTGGGATTTGTCTTGTATTTGATCCTTGCTAAAACAGGAATAATGATTACTGCCGTGATTGCAATCCTGATTTGTGCAACAGCTTCGGTAATAGTTTTTTCTTGGTACGAAGCATTCTTGCAGACATTTTGGCTACTTTTTTTCAAACAAATTGCTTCAGAGAAAAATAATGAAAAAATGATTTTAGAAAAATTGGAGGTCGAAGGAAAAATCCCTAGCCCAGAGGTTGTTTAAAATAAGAAAATATGCAGCATGTTTACTTTTTGAAAAGTAAGAAAAATAAAAAGATTTATACGGGAAGTACAGAAAAATCACCTGCTATCCGTTTGAAAGAGTATAATGAAGGATCTAATAAATGGACAAGAGAAAATGGCCCATTTGATTTGGTATATTATGAGAAATACACCTGTGAGGAAGACGCACAGGCGAGAGAAGCTTTCTATAAAACTGGATTTGGTAGAATTATTAGAAATGCGATATTGGAAACAATTGAAAAAATAAATAAGAGTAGGGACTTATAGCTCAGTTGGTTAGAGCGCTACATTGACATTGTAGAGGTCTGCAGTTCGAGTCTGCATAAGTCCACATTGCTCAGTTTCAGCCATAGGCTGACCAGCCTATGGCTGGGGTTAGAGTATCACATTGACATTGTGGGGGTCGGTGGTTCGAGTCCACTAGCGACCACTGAAAGTAATAGAAAAAGAACATCTTCTGATAGATGTTCTTTTTCTATTATGACGCAATTCAATAAAAAATTTTGTTTTTAGTTGGCCAGTATGCATTTGGAGGCTGAACACTTAATTACGTTTCCTTTGCAGAGCGAGATTCCATTGCAGGCATCTTGACATTGTTTATCAGTGCTACACGTAATTGAAGGAACTGTAACATTTATAGATGGAGCCTTTATACTTCCATTCGACACAGAACCCTTTGGACAAGTTATTCTCTTTCCAGTAATATCAGTGGTTACTCCTTGTAGATCGACTGTAAAATTACCGCTGGCGCAAGTGTTACCAATTTGTAAGTCGCCACTAAATGCTCCTGCTCCAGTATTAACAGTAACACCTCCCGCACTAATTCCAAGGCCACCGTTTAGACTGTAGGCCAAACTGAAAGGAAATTGATCGTTTTTGTTTCTGATGGCATCTTTTCCTGCAGTATCGGCCGACATATAATTAAATGTTCGAGCTCCTATGTTTATTAATGCCCCTCCAGCAAGTTGTGCATAGGCGCCAGGAAGGTCCTTTGCTTCTTTTGCTTCAGTATTCATAATAACTTGGGTTCCTAGTTGATCCACTTGAGATAAAGTGTTAAAAAGAATTGATGCGGGTCTAGTAATTTTTCCTCCAGATTTTTTTGGCAAAAATCCATTAAACTGTTCATTCTTAGCTATTTCTTGAGCTTTGGCAAATTCTAAATTGTATCGCGCGGTTGAAGTAAGGCTATAGCAAGACACATTGTTGGCGCATTGCATATAGGTCATTATACCTTTCATATTTCCTCCGGCGAACATTTGTGTCGGATCAGTTACGAGATCTTGCAAGTTTGTCGTGAAAGGTTGACCAGCAATCGCCATACGAGCTTGAGCTACAAGGTAGGCATCGTAGTTAGGTCCGATTCCCTCATAATTAAGTCGAGATAATCTTCCACGACTTGTGGTATTAAAAAAAGAGTTCATTTGTGCTATAGCTCGTTGTTGAGGCGAAACATAAAGATAATCATTCCAATCTGGTATAGCCCCCGCATCACCATCCCCAATAATGGCCTGAGTTACTGTTTGAACAGCAAGCAATGTTAATATCTTGTAAGCAGTGAAGACCAAATTTAAAGTACTGGCACTGATATCTTTTGTTATAGTATAACCAAAAGCAGTAATATCAACACCAGTACCAACGGTTGTTGCAGCAGCTGTTGTCCCAGTGGTACCCGTAATTGCTCCTTGAATAGGCAAGGCTGCACCAGTGGTAGCTGTGGTTGGAGGATCAAACGCAACCCATGCTTCAGTTCTTTGTGTTTGCAAAATAAATATTAAAACCACGCAAACAATAAGAAGGAGCGAAAAAAACTTGTTTTTGTTATTTTTTTTACTCATATAAATATGCTTACTCCTCTAGTTTTGAAGAATAATTTTGCAAATCAGTGGTTAAAAAATCGGAATAAAGATTTGTATAAGCACTTATTTTTGTGCATATAGCCATACGTTCAATCGGATCGCTATCGTTTATATAGGAAAAGCCTTGAAAGGTTAGTGATAGGCCCTTTGTAATTCGTAAAAATTTAATATGCAATTCAAACATAGTCTCAGGAACTTCAACATCATTTGTCTGGTTTGTAAAAAGTTCTAGCCTATTTCCTAAGTCAACAAAATATTCCAAGTTGGTGTTCGGGTTAGAAATTGATATTAATTGGTTTTTAAAATTTTCATTAAAAGCTTCAAGATCAGTTGAGGTTAAAATAACTCCTGGCGCATTGCTTAGTAGGATATATTGCAATTTTGTGAAATACTTTTCCGCATCCGTAAACTTCTTTGTTGCTCTTTCTTCCTTGCTTAGGTTCGCATAGGGTTGCTTTAAGATTTTGATCTGTGACGAATCGATTTCCGGCAGTGAATCAATGGTAACGGCTTGCCCTAATTTGTCAGACATAGTTCTAGTAACAAAATCATTGAGGTCTGAATTTGAAATTGGCTGACCATTCTTTGATGCGACAAATGATTGTAATTCATTTGCGAAGTTGCTAGTTAACGACTCGCTGGCGCTAGTACTACTTTGTGAATCTGTCTCTGCTATTGAATTTGTAACTCTATCCCCTGGCGCAGGCTTCATAGGATCGTATCCACTCTTCACCTCAACTCCATCGGAATATCCGTCATTGTCGCTGTCTCCATTGCTTGCATTAGTTCCATATAGTTGTTCTTCTGCGTTAGTTAGTCCGTCGCAATCAGGATCAATAGCTTTATCACAGCTCGCCTGTCCGGCAGTTGAATCTTCAGCTTTAACATATGTTAAATAATTAAAGCCGGCAAAAAAAATACAAGCCGAAATAAGGAGAATTTTTTTGATGTGTTTTATTTTGATATACATATAGGATAATTATACTACATTTTTATTTTTTTGGACAATGCAATCTCATATAGCATATAGCATAAAACATATAACATAAATAAAAATCCATCAAAAAGGACAGTGTTATACTAAATTAAATGAATCTGCCGTATGTCATTCCCGTGAAAACGGGAATCCAGGGCCAGGCCTCGCTCTGGATCCCCAGTCCCTCCATAGGCGGGCACGGCAAGCTGAGGATGACAATGTACCAGTAAATAAGTTAATTTAGTATCAGTATGATGAGTATATATATCAATATAAATAAATATATTATACACACCGATTGGATAATGCTGGTTCTATTTTTCCGTCAGGTGTTCTTGTTTATGTTGACTGGCTAGAAGTGCAAACAAGATCCATAGAATTATTTGTCCTTGTTGTATATCCCAAAAATAATGATCAAAAAACATAATAAAAACAAATGCAAGAAGAATTCCTTTTAAGTAAATCAAAATTGTATTGCTTTTTAAATTGTTCCACGTGGAACAATCCGTATCGCCTTCTGGTTTAAATTGTTTCATATGAAACAATTTAAACAAAAAATAGATAAAGCCAAATAATAAAAAAAATCCAAATTCGTTTAGTATAAGCAGAAAAACGTTGTGAACTGGTTGGTATAGCCATGCCTCCAGTCCGTAATTGTTTACCATGCTTGGAATAAATTGCCCTGCGCCAATTCCAGAGAATGGTTTTTTCGTAAATGCTTCAATGGATATATTGACGTAGAACATTCTCTCTCGCAGGCTCTTTAGAAGTAGTGAGTCGACATCTGGCTTTGCAATTAAAAATGATAATATAAATATTCCACAGAGAAGTATAATTTTTCTTTTAAATTGTTCCACGTGGAACAATTTAAACATGTTTTGAACTCTCTTGTAAATTGTTCCACGTGGAACAATTTGGTTTTTTGAAGCTGTGTAGATATAGAATAATCCTATAAATAAGCCAAAAATTGCAGATTTTGAAAAGGTCAATAGAAGTGCAAGGCATTGAATAAGGATGATAAATTGAAATAATGTTCCACGTGGAACATTATTGATTATTTTCTTTAACAAATTGTTCCACGTGGAACAATTTGCTTTTGTGTGTAAATCAGCTTTTTGTGTAATATAAAATTGTTCCACGTGGAACAATATTAACATAATTGAAAAAACCAAAAATCCTCCTAGTATGTTTGGATGAGGAAACAGCCCGTATGCGCGAATATAAACATCCCCATCTAAAATAATCTTGGCGACCCCAGGCATTATTGGTGATATTGTGCTTTCTTTAAGCCAAAAAAGACCAGCAGAAGATTGTTTAATAAATTGAATGACCCCAATAATGGACTGAAATACCCCTGTCCAAATTATTATTAAGGAAAGATTTTGTAAAATGTTCCACGTGGAACATTTATTTTTGCTGATAGTGTTATTTTTCTTTGTTTCTTTGTGATGTTCCACGTGGAACATTCTTGTCAGTGTTTTTGGAATTTGTTTGAAATAATCTTTGAATGTTCCACGTGGAACAATTTGTATTATGTAAAAATACATCAAGATAAATTCAAATAACTTGATTGATCTGTATGTGGCAATCAGCTTGTTGGTTGTCCACAGTATTGATAAAAAAGAAAAAAAGGCTATAAATAAAGGAAATATTGTTAAATAATTGTTAATAAATAGTGTATAAGATTTTTTAATCAACAATAATGTTCCATATGTAACATTATATGTGGTGTTTTTTAAATTGTTCCACGTGGAACAATTTAAACTTGGATTGGGTTTATTTTGTAATTGTTCCACGTGGAACAATTTAAGTTTTGCTTTTATTTTAACAAAATATATTCTTAAATTTGACAAGATATACTTAATATTGTATAATATATAAAATAAAAATGTTAAAATTAAGAAGATATCAGATAGGTAGATGTATACCCCCGTATATTCATTAAAGGAATTATTAATTGGTAGATAATATAAAATTTTCCTTATTGATAATGCGCTGGTTAATAGGAACATATAAAAAAACCAGACATCGGGTCTTGCCTTGAATGAATCCCAGCTTTGCTTGATTATATCTGACATATTTTCATTATAGCGCATTTTTTGGCAATTTGAACATTGACCAGTGCGCTGTAGTTGCTATGATAGAAGGAGTTCAAATGAGGGCCCATAGTAAAATGGTATTACACGACCATGGCATGGTTGAAGTTGGAGTTCGATTCTCCATGGGTCCACAGGTGGTATTTTGTCATCCTCAGCTTGCCGTGCCCGCCTATGGAGGGACTGGGGATCCAGAGCACAGCACAAACCTGGATTCCCGTTTTCACGGGAATGACAAAGTAATTATTTTTTTAAAAGTCTGTCTTCGTAGCTCAGTGGATTAGAGCGCCGCCGTCCTAAGGCGGGCGTCGTAGGTTCGATTCCTACCGAGGACACAATGTATCTCTATGATAAGGAAAATTCCTTCGCAAGTTATTGAGGTTTTGAAAAAAATTCAAGAAAATAATTTTGAAGCGTACGTTGTTGGTGGATGCGTGCGTGATTTGTTGTTGGATAAAATTCCGAAAGATTGGGACATCACAACAAATGCCAAGCCATCCGAGATTGTCGAAATTTTTCCAGATAGTTTTTATGAAAATGATTTTGGCACTGTTGGTGTAAAAGTTGAAAAGTTTATTACCAATGGCAATGGTTTGCTTAGGGAGAGTAGGGAACACGATGTGATTGAGGTTACAACATATCGAATTGAATCGATATATTCAGATCGCAGACGTCCTGATGAAGTTAAATTTGCCAAAACATTGGCAGATGATTTGGGTCGCAGAGATTTTACAATGAATGCAATAGCGCTACAACTAACAACAAACAACGAACAACAGACAACAGAAGATGCGGGATTTGAAATTGTGGATTTGTTTGCGGGGCAGGAGGATATAAAAAAGAAGATCATCAAAACAGTGGGAGATGCCAATGAGAGATTTGGCGAAGATGCTCTCAGGATGATGCGAGCAATTCGTTTTCACGCACAGCTTAATTTTGAGATTGAAGAAAAAACATTTGAAGCTATTAAAAAAAACTCCGCTCTTATTAATCACATTGCTCTTGAGAGGATTAAGGATGAACTTACGCGCGTTATTCTTTCTGACAATCCGGCGGAAGGCATTGAAATGATGCATAAAACAGGGCTTTTGGTGCACATTATTCCTGAACTGGAAAAGGGTGTTGGCGTTGCGCAGAACAGGCATCATATTCATACGATATATACACATTGTATTTTGGCGCTTAAGTATTGTCCTTCGAAAAAATTGGAGGTGCGTTTGGCTGCACTTTTTCATGACATTGCAAAACCACAAACAAAACGTGGAGAAGGATTATATGCAACATTTTATAATCACGATCATATGGGGGCAAAAATAGTCAGGCAAATTTTGACAAGGCTACGTTTCTCAAATGAAGTGATCGAAAACGTATCAATGTTGGTTGATAACCATATGTTTTATTATAATCCCGATGAAGTTGGGGAGGCTAGTGTGCGAAGGCTTATTAAAAAGGTTGGGCTGGAAAATATGAAAGATTTGATGGATCTTCGCATTTCTGATCGATTGGGAAGTGGAACTCCAAAAGCAAAACCATATAAACTTAGGCACTTGGAATATGTGATTGAAAAAGTTTCCAAAGATGCAGTGTCCGTGAAGATGTTAAAAATAAATGGAAATGATTTGATGAAGGATTTGAAAATAACTCCGGGTCCAAAAATCGGAGCAATTTTGGATGTGCTACTCGCTGAAGTTATTGAGGACACTGAGAAAAATAATCGAGAATATCTTTTGACTCGCGCCAAGAAGTTGGAAGTGGAAGATTTACCCAAACTTCGTGAAATGGCGAAAGAAAAAATTGAAGAAAAGAAAGAGGAGGATGATGAAGAAATAAAAGGGAAGCACTGGGTTAAGTGAACAGGATTTAAATATTAAAAAAGGAAAAATAAATGACCTTTTCGGTGAAAAAAATCTTTTTGTTGGGATTGTTTTTTGTCGCATTGTTTTCGGCGCCTGCATTTTTTCTGTTTAGAAAAATTTCCTTTCAATGGGATGTCAGAAAGACTATTGAAAAGGGATTGGTTTTTTTACAGACAAACCAATTGCCCAGTGGCGAAATGAAAGTCTTGTATTGCGAGGAGAAAGAGATGAATAATTGTAAATTTGAAAGCTCAAGTGTTCCGACAGTTTTTGTCTTGGATGCAATATCTTTTTCCAAAAATAAGCAGGCAAAAGAAATATTTCAGAAAGGGCATAAATTTGTTTTAGGGCAACAAAATGAAGATGGGCTTTGGAGTTATTGGTCAAAAGAAAGTAGTTTATTTGCGAGTCCTGATTTTGATGATACCGCAGTGGCTTCATTGTATTTGGAAAAAAATAATATTCTTTTTAGGGAAAATAAGAATAAGTTTGAAAAAAATCCCGACGGACTCTATTATACTTGGACTTCTGAAACTGATGATTTGATGAAAAAGGTGGAAATTGATCCCGGGGTTAATGCTAATATATTAGCTTACTTGAAAAACAATGATGAAAAAGTATGTTCATTTGTGAATAGTGCAGTAAAAAGGGATAATAAAAAGTTATTTTATTATCCAAATAAACAAGCGTTTTATTATATTATTTCAAAGGCATATTCAAGTGGGGCTTTATGTCTCTTGGAAAGCAAGGATGATATTATAAAAAAGACTATTTCCCTACAAAAGACCGATGGTTCTTTTGGAAATAATCTGGAGACTGCACTATCATTATCTACCCTTTTGAATTATTCCTTTGAAAAAAGAGATATTATTGAAAAGGGAATAGGATCGTTGATGAAAACTCAAAATAAGGATGGATCATGGAATGCTCAAGCGATGTATGTTTCCGGAATTATTAAGCCTGTTATGTATTTTGGTTCAAATGAGCTTTCAACTGCAATCTCCGTTGAAGCAATAGAAAAATACTTGAGAATGCTATGAAAATTTTTTTCTTTTTTAAATAAAAGAGATAAGAAGTGTGAATATATGTAAAAACAATAGCAAAAAAATATATCTTTCCTGATAATGTTTTTTTGTAAAAAGGTAAAACGCAAAAAAGCTACAAAAAACAGAGAATAATATTAAATTATATAAGTGTAAACTTAAGGGTACTAAGATAAAGGAAAATGCAAATAACCCAGCGATTATAAGTTTGGATTTTTTTAATCCAAAAACAACCGGGATCGTTCGCATATTTTCGTTTTTATCTCCTTTGAAATCCTTAATGTCTTTGAAATTTGAAATGAGTGCAAACGAAATTCCAATAATGAAAATTGTTTTTATTGGGAACGCCAGGATGTGTTGATCGGGGGAAACTAGAAAAAATCCAGCCATGGCAATAAAAATTGCAGTTGCGCCAATCAATACGGATGAAAAGACAAAGTGCTGCTTTAATCTCAGTGGCCTTGCCGAATATAAATAGTAAGCAGTTTGAGCAAGGATAAGAAAAAATGCTGTCGTCATATTCATAATTGCTGTTCCAAAAAAAATCAAAACAAAAAGAATAAATTTGATTGAACCCCATTGTATCGTTGGGATTTCTTTTTTTGCTAGTGGTCGATCAGGGTTAGATATTGTATCGATGGACACATCTTCTTCGTCATTGATCATTACGGCAAGCCAAATATTGAGTGTAATTAGTATAAAAAATGTAAGTAGATAGATGACATTGACCGTATTTGAAATATTTATAGTGCCAAAGATACTTTTATTTGTGATAATTCCTATGGTAGCTATAAGAAACCAAAATAAAATTCTTTCCATTCGGAGATTATTTTTCAGCGCGAGCCATAGCTTTTTGTTTGCAAAAAAAAGAAGCAACAATATTTGTACCACTACTAATATCCATAATATGCAAGATAAAAAAATATCATTGGCTATGAGCATTTGTTCAGAGGTGTTTGCTGTTGTTGTGACTGTGATCCAACTTTGTTTAAGAAGTATGCTATATAGGGAAGATGCTGAAATTAATATTGTTTTTGAAAGGTGAGGGATAATAATATAGCTTGGTATTGTCGCATACAAAAACAATATTATATATCCAGCGATAATTCCTAGAAGTGGTGGCAGTAGTTTTTTAGTTTTTTTGTATGTAAAGATGCTAATTGTGAGAAGAATAGAATAGGCGGCAATGTGCATCCCGATAGTGACTCCTGGATTATTAAAAGGGGACATCAACCTGAAGAAGAGATTAATGAATTGATCAGGGGTTGCAATAGTATAACCGATTGAACTTGCTTTGCTTCCAGTTATCATAAGATCAGCAATTGGGGGAACAAGAGTAAAAAGAAGTAATTTTGTTGTGAAATTTAAGACGTCAGTTATTGCATTTTTTGTCAATAGATATATCAAAAGTGTAAAAGAAAGAAAAATTGAAAAAAATGAAAGTGGAATGTGTATAAAGGTATCTATCCAGCTAAATAAGTATCCTGAGGGGTCAGGACTAGAGTATATTTCCAGAAAAACACGTATTAATGTTATACTGAACCATGTTATTATAATTTTTTCTAAAGAAAAAATTTCTTTTTTCTGCGCAAGGTTATTATTAGATGTTGACATATGCATTGATTGTCCTATTCTTAAGTTGTAATTAATATTTATTTGTATTATGCGACTTAAAATCGAAAATATCAAGGAAAATCCGGTTAATCTGCTGAGAAGGGCGGGGTATACTTTTCAGCGCAATGAGCGGGATGAGATGAGTTTTGTGCGGCCGATGGCTAGAAGTGGATATCCAAGATTTCATATGTATGCGCATCTTGAAGGTTTGGCATTAGTGATTAATTTTCATTTGGATCAAAAAAAGGAGACATATGGACAGGGAACCAGGCATCATGGGGAATATGAAGATGAAGGTGCTCTGCAAGTTGAAGCAAGGAGAATTCAGTCGTTATTGGCTTGATTTTGTCTCGCCTATTTCCTTTTTCGGCACGCTCAGCAGTCGGGGAGTTATGACTGCCTTGCTAAGAGTTCGCTCTCGCTCACTGTTGCCTCAAAAGAAAACAGGCTTGCAAAATCATTAATTCTTGAAACCGCCATACTTTTTGTGGGCTTGTCTAATCGTAATTAATGCCGTATACTCAGTATTGTATTGTAAATGCCCAGGTGGTGGAATTGGTATACACGCCAGTCTTAGGAACTGGTAGAGCAATCTGTGGAGGTTCGAGTCCTCTCCTGGGCACAAATAAAAACAAACCTCTCTTGCAAGAGAGGTTTGTTTTTATTTGTTTCGGATGAGACTCGAACGGACAGAAGCTAAGCAAGATAATTTTCAGCAGAAAGTTATCGCAGTGTGCGTCAATGAATGCGAGGAATATGAGCATTCAGTGCTGTCCCCGACAAAGAATGAGCGAGCGACGGCGAGTGAATGATGCGGAAGTCTGACTAATGTTCTTAGCTATCTAGCTTGATTAAGACGATGTTTTATGTTAGGGTGGTAAATATTAAGGTTGGTATTTTGAAATCGTTCCACTTGGGGCACAATGATATTATGAAAAAAATAATCGTAGAACAAAAAAACGCTGGAAAGCGCATTGATAAATTCCTGGCAGAGGAGTTTTTTTTGTATTCGCGGGCTGATATCATTAAAAGAATAAAAAAGGGCGAGGTTTTGGTTAATAATAAGCCAATTAAACCAAGTTACATCCTGGAAGAAGAAAACGTGATAATGCTGGAAAATTTCTCCAGAGAGGAGCAGGATCATAGTTTAGTTGGAAATATTGATATACAATTGGATATTATCTTTGAGAACGACGACATAGTGGTTATTGATAAGCAGGCGGGGTTGCAGGTGCATCCAAGTTTTAGTGAAAAGAAAAATACTCTGGTGAATGCTCTTTTGGCTCGTTATCCTCAAATTGTTGATGTGCACGATGGCAGTGTGGGCGCTGAGCTTAGACCAGGCATTGTTCATCGTCTAGACAGGGACACCTCAGGGGTGATGGTGATTGCGCGCAATATGGAGGCGTTTAATGCGTTAAAAGATAATTTTAAAAGTAGAAATATTGAAAAGAAATATTTAGCGATTGTGAAGGGAATTTTAAAAGAAAAAGAGGGGACGATAGATAAAGCAATTGCAAAAGCTTCTACCCATCGAAAGCAAATAATTGCGCGTAGCAATACTAGGACTGTAATCAGGCAAGCCGAAACGCATTTCAAGGTTCTTGATGAATTTAAAGGGTTTTCATTGATCGAAGTTACTCCAAAAACAGGCAGAACACATCAGATAAGAATACATTTAACCTCAATAGGGCACCCAATTGTGGGAGATAGGGTTTATGGTAATGCTGAAAAAGATGAAATTGGCACAATTTTGGCTTCAAGGCAGCTACTTCATGCACAAAAATTGAAATTTGAGCTATTTGGCAAAGAGTATGATTTTGTTGCGCCAATCCCGCAGGATTTTGAAGATTTTTTGGCTTCAATAAAAGGATAGGTAGCAGTGGGGGTTGACCCCGCTAGAAAAATGACAAATATGGGCAAGTAATGATTATTGTTTATAAATACTAAGGCTATATAGCGAAAAAACCGCTTTAGCATTTTTCTAACGGGGTTGACTAATTTTCCTTTTGCTAGTATGATAGAAAAGCTTTTTAATTTAACTAATGAGTTTCCTATACCAGTGAGGGCTGAGGCCAAAAGATTTGCTCATTTGGGAGTGTGGGATCAAATGCTATGAATAATAAACTACTGAATTTTAATGTTGGACAGAAAACATCTGAGATGCCTGCTTTTCGAGCTGGTGATGTCGTTAAGGTTTTTCGAAAAATTATTGAAGGAGGAAAAGAGCGAATCCAAGTTTTTGAGGGAATGATTATTGCTGTGAAAGGAAAACAAAGCTCATCAACAATGATAACTGTGCGAAAAGTTTCAAATGGTGTTGGGGTTGAGATTGTTGTACCTATCCAGTCTCCAAGTATTGAAAAAATTGAAGTAGTGAAGCGTGCCAAGGTTCGTCAGTCAAAACTATATTTCGTGCGTGAGCGAAGTGCAAAATCACTTAAAATGAAATATAGCGCACTTGCTGCATTTGCAAAAGTTGAAGAAGAAAAAGAAGTGAAGACTCCTACGGAAAAGATTGTAGGAGAAGTTAAAGAAGAAACTCCCCTGGCCGGGCAGGCTGTTGAAACAAAGGCTGAATAATAGGCAGGGTATACACGCCTTGGATGCCCCGATGGTGGAATTGGTATACACACATGCTTGAGGTGCATGGCTTTTATCGGCATAGGGGTTCGAGTCCCCTTTGGGGCACAAGTTGGGGCACAAGCTTGGAAATTGGAAATTGATTCGCCGGCTGGCGAATTGGAAATTACGCGCATAGCGCGGCATGGGTGATTAGCTCAGTTGGCTAGAGCACTTCTCTTACAAAGAAGGGGTCACTGGTTCGAGTCCAGTATCACCCACATAAAATACGACGCCTGAGTAGCTCAGTGGTAGAGCAGTGGATTGAAAATCCACGTGTCGTGAGTTCAATTCTCTCCTCAGGCACAATGTAAACTCGGGTCCTTAGCTCAGGGGTTAGAGCGGACGACTCATAATCGTTTGGTCGCTGGTTCAATTCCAGCAGGACCCACACGAACAATTTTCAATTTTCAATTCACAATTTTCAAACAATTCTCAATTCTTTAATGAGTTTATTTCTGAAACATTTGGAAATTTAGTCATTTGGATTTGTTTAGAAATTAGAAATTGGAAATTAAAAATTCCATGCTTGCATGGGCACTCGCGGGTATCGTATAGTGGCTATTATACGTCCTTGCCAAGGATGAGACGGCAGTTCGATTCTGCTTACCCGCTCCCTCAAAAAACACTGCATTTAAGCAGTGTTTTTGTTTACAAAATAAATACTAAAGAAGAACTTAGGAGAATTTAAAAATCATAAAACTTGCCTTCATTAGTATTAGATGATTAAATATATAATCAAGTTTTTTGACATATAAATAACTCAATTTTGCACTGGAGGTGCTAAGTGAAGACAGTCTATTTGACATCTGGACCTCGTGGTGCAGGAAAATCCACGTATGTGTCACTGGTTAGAAAAATCAGTCCTGAAATTTTGGTAATTGATAGAGATGAGATATATGCAAAAGAATTCAGTGGGTGCAGTTTCGATCCTTACACTGGTATGCATATAGTCGCCGCTCAATTTTTCAAACAACATATCAAAGAAGGGATAGATTCTGCGGACGAAGATGCAAAAATTATTATTGATGCTTGGAATGGTTTCGGGACGCAGCGCAAGGGATATATAAGATTACTGAGAGATCTTGGCGTGGAGACCATTGTTTGCTGGTATTTTGTTACGCCACTATCAGCTTGCTTGGAATGGTTTATGCAAAAACCAGATATACGTGGCTTTAGCGAAGGGAGCTGTATTTGGGATTACAATCTTTATCATGAGGAAGCTTCGGATATTAATTATCCAGAGCACAAAATTTATCTTATTGAGAAAGATGATTTCGATGATTCAAACTTCGATATGATATGTAGAATAAATCCGTTGCAGTTAACTTTGCCAGGTGTTCCTTTGATTTAAAAATCAAATAAGATAAGGAGAAGCGATAATGGAAGTCAATAAAGTTATTATCTTCAAGCATGAAGGAACAATGGAAGGAGAGTTATTTCTTGGTTATGTGGGAGAAGATATTAGGAATGGAGAAAAGGAGAATCCCTTTAGGTGGGAAAGTGTAAGAATTGGAGCGGTTGATGGAATAGCTGTTGGTCCTTGCTACCCCGTTTTTGTTAGTAAGGAAGAAATTCTTGCAACTGGTGCAATGTTAGTCAATCGTTTTGGTAATGCCATAAAATGGTAATATGACTCGTTTGCCCTGAAAAATAGAAGGTACGCCCCAATCGGGAAACGGCCTTTTTTTATTTTCACTTAAATAAGTCTTTTATTTATGATTTCAACTTTAACAGTACTCACTAGCCAGCTCAAAAAAATTAAAAATCCTCTTACAAAGAGGATTTTTAATTTTTTTGAATTTTTGTAGGATATTAGTGTTGCACGGAGAGTTTATAAAGAATTGCTTCCCCAAAATTATTGCCACTGCAGTCTGTTTCTTTTGAACAGTTTGATTGAGTGTATGCACCAGCTTTGAAATAATTTCCAGAACTAGATTTCTTCATTGTATATGATGAGGTTGTGTTTCCATTGTAATAAACACTAATTTGTCCATTTGAGGCTAAAAATTTGACGGTAAATCTTTTCCCTAATTGATAATTAGGGTCTAGTGTTGGTCCTGTTTGGCCGTTGATGTCAACAAAAAGCTTGGGATATTCCAGTCTGATAACTATGACATCATCATTGGCATCATGAATTTGCCCAACAACTATATGTTTTTTTGTTTTTGGTACTGCGGTAATTGCTGCGTCAATGAACATAGAATGGGTGCCGGAAGTCGTCGCCCAGCTGGCAAGACTTTTCCCATCAGTTGTCATTTCACGTAATTCGCTGCGAGGGTAACCAGAGCCGCTAGTTGTAACACCATTAACTGGCGCTCTAAAAATAACCCCATCGCAAGAGGAATTTGCTTGAAAGTACGGATTTGCAGAATATGATGCAAGTGTTGCTTGTTTTATTTCTGTTGGTTTTTTGGTTGAGCCGGTTGGTAATGTTTCTTTCCATCCAGTAAGATTTAAAACTTGTGAGGGATATTTACAGGAAACGATAACAGCCTTGTCGGGAGAAATGACTGTTTCAGTCGATTTTTTTGCAAGCTCCGTGGTTGGTTGTTCCTGACTCTTTGGTGTGTTATTGGCTTCTGTTAACCTGTTTCTACTGTTCTTTTTTGCTTGAGAGGAATTTTGGTATAGAAAAAGTCCCGCTATCAGCATAAAGACAAAAAAACTAAAAATGGCTATTTTGCGTGTGTTTTGTTTTTTCATTTGGTATTTTTAATTATTAGTAGCTCGAGAGTCATTTTTTATGACAGTTCAGCACCAGGGAAAGACTACACTGGCCCATTAAGAGTGTCAAATACATAGAAATTGATTTTTCTTAATTTAATATCGAGTAGTTATTAAGTAATGATGGCAATAAAATAAAGATTTTATTGTATTAAATAACGCTGTTAATAAACAACCATATGAAAAAAGCAAATTCAAAAAAAATAGCTATCATTGGCAGTGGAATTGTTGGGCAAGCTACTGGGAAGGGGCTTGCAAGGGCTGGTCATAATGTTTTGTTTTATGATAAAAATCCCAACATTATTAAAACATTGAAAAATGATGGTTATCACGCCGATCATATCGAAAATCTTTCCACCGTCGAGACCGATGAAATAGAGATTTTTATGATAAGTGTGCCGACTCCAACGAAAGAGGGGCGGGTGGAGTTAAGTTTTTTAAATGAGGCACTTACTAGTCTCGGAAAGGCAATAAAAGAAACAGAAAAAAACCCAATTTTTGTGGTCAGGAGCACAGTTCCTCCTGGTACAACAGAAAATTTAGCAGTTTCTGTTTTGGAAAAAGAATCTGGGAAAAAAGCAGGGAAAGACTTTGGAATTTGCATGAACCCGGAATTTTTGCGAGAAGTTAGTGCTGAAAAAGATTTTATGAATCCATGGATGGTGGTTATTGGCTGTGATGATAAATCAGCTGGATTAGCATTGGCAAAAATTTATAAAATATTTAAATGTCCAATTGTGCATATGTCTCTTAAGGAGGCAGAGATGATGAAATATGCTCATAACCTCTTAAACGCAACAAAAATATCTTTCTTCAATGAAATGCGTCTTGTTGGAGACAAGATGGGGGTTGATTCGGAAGTTTTTTTCCCTGCGGTAGTCAAAAGCGCAGAGGCGATGTGGAACCCTGAATATGGGACTAAAAATTTTGGACCTTATGGCGGAGTCTGTCTTCCAAAGGACACGGAGGCATTTTTTACTTGGGCCTTGGAAGTAGCTGATTTTGAAATGCCAGTTTTGAAAGGCACAATTGCTACCAATAAGTTGATGCAAGAAAGTGTGACGGTTGAACAACAAATCAATGTCCATTCTTATCATATTGTTCCTGCATTAAAAAATAATTTTTTACAGAGGGAATTTTCAAAAAAAACAAAAAATAAAAATACTTTTCAATTTGATGGTGCTAGCAGTATTCCGCTATAAAAATGCTAATAGTAAAAAAATGAACGAGGAACTCATTCGATATTGGAATATGGTTATTTTTTTTATACCGCTTGGGTTGGTGGGTATTTGGAGATGGTCAATTTGGTTGGTAAAGAAAAGTATTTCTTTTTTTTATCGTGATCCAAATGGAAATTTTTATTCAACGCTTTCCATTGTGACTCCTGTATATAATGAAGATCCCGAGATGTTTCGCTTGGCGCTAGAATCATGGAAATTGAATTCGCCGAATGAAATTATTGCCGTTGTAGACCAGAGTAATTCTGAGTTGATTAAACTTTTTGAAAATTTTGCAGCTGATTTTGTTGGAGCAAAATTGATAGTCACAAATATTCCAGGAAAACGGGCAGCGTTGGCTGATGGGATCGAGGCGTCTAGCGGTGAAATTATTGCATTGGTGGATAGTGATACTATCTGGGATTATGACATAAAATGGAAATTGCTGGCACCTTTTTCAGATGAAAAATTGGGAGGACTAACAACTCGTCAGGATGTTTTGGAAACAAATACGCTTGCCAGAAAACTTTTTAAAATACTTTTGGATGAAAGATATCTACTGGAATATCCTTTTCTGACAACTATTTCAGATGCCTTGCTGTGTCTTTCTGGACGAACGGCGGTTTACAGAAGAGCGGCCATAATAAACAAAACAGATGAGTTGGTAAATGAAACTTTTTGGGGGCAAAAAATGATAAGCGGTGATGATAAGACGCTGACTAATTTGGTGCACATTGATGGCTGGAAAACAATTTTTTTAAAAAATGTTAAAGTGTACACGCCAGGAGCTTTTAATCTAAAAACTTTTTTTGAACAAAAATTGCGTTGGGCAAGGAATGGTCTGCGGTCTGATTCAAAGGTTTTGTTGAGCGGTTGGATATGGAAAGATCATAAAATATTAGCTCTTTATATGTTAGATAAGATGGTAGCGCCTATCGCGCTTTTGCTGGGCCCTGTTTATTTGGGTGTTTCTCTGTATTTTGGACATTGGGAAATCGCTGTGATTATTTTGGCTTGGTGGCTGGTAAGTCGAACAATTAAAATTCTGCCACATCTCAAAGAAAAACCCGCAGACATCTTTCTTTTGCCAGTGTATATATTGATGACATATGTGATGGCGGTAATTAAAATTTATGCCTTCTTTACTTTGGATAAGCAGGGTTGGATTACTCGTTGGGATGCAGCTCGCTTAAATGGTCTTCCTTTGTTTAGACAGCTGGTGGCTTTTTTGTTGATTATTCTTTTTATCGGCGGCTATTTTTTTGCTGTCGGTTCATATTACAATAATGTTTCATCGCCACCATTGGCAAAAACGAAAACAAAAATTTTTGTAAGTGTAATTTCTGAAGAGCCACGATTAATTTCAAATAATGAACTTTTGCAAAAAAGAAATGCTACACTTGCCAGCAAAAGTGATGCCTATGGATTCTATTTGATTAGACCGGGAGATTCGCTGTCTGTTTTGCAAAAAAGATTCAATCTTGGCAATATAACCTCAATAATGTATGCAGGAAAAGTGCCAATAAAAAATATTAATCGTATTCTTGTTGGCGAGAAAATTATGATTCCTGTGACTGAATTGCTCAGGCCCCTGGATGCCAATAACTTGCTTAGTAATGAATTTGGACAACGTCCGCCGCTAATTTCTTTTAATAAAAATTCAAATACTATTTATATCAAAGGTGGTGGCAGTGTGGTAACTCTAACCAAAATAAGAACGGCTTTGCAAAATAATAAGGATATGCTAGAAGAACAAAAACCAGGAGAATGGATCTTGCGTTCCAATCTTTATATCGGGAAAAATGTTACATTGGTTGTTGATAAAAGCGAGACTTCTTATCTGAAACTTAAAAGTGATGATAGTGGGCATATTTGGGTTCGCTCACAAGGAGGAAATATTCTTATTTCAAACACGAAGATCACTTCTTGGGATGAAACAAAAAATTCTCCTGATATGAAATACATTGATGGGCGTAGTTTTATTGTGGCAAAAAGCAGTGGCAGGATGGATGTGATAAATTCTGAAATTGGTTTTCTTGGCTATGAAGGTTTGCCAAGAAGAGGGGGGCCTTTTGGAGGATCATATGGATTGTCCTGGAAAATAACCAGTGGCACCTTTGAAAATAATCTTTTAACAGGTTCGTTAGTAAACAGCTTGATTCATCATAATTATTTTGGCGTATACACTTTTGGTGTCACGGGGCTGGTGATAAAAAATAATAAGGTTTTTGAAAATATTCAATACGGAATTGATCCACACGATGATTCTAATAATTTATTAATTACCGCTAATGAATCTTATAGCAATGGCAATCACGGTATAATCATTTCTAAGAGATGTGTCAATAATGAAATTTCACAAAATATTTCACGCAACAATCGATTACACGGAATAATGCTAGACCGCAATTCAAACAATAATATCGTGAAGGACAATGTGATATTTGGAAATGTTGACGGCATTGCACTTTATGAATCAAATAATAATTTGGTTTTTCAAAATAATATTTATCAAAACAAGCAAGGAATTCGTCTTAATCAAAAATCATCATTAAATTATATTGAAAAAAACAAAATTACAACCAATGTGAGTGGCGTTCATCTGTATGGCGAAGCCAATAAGAATATTTTTTTGGAAAATGAAGTAACAAATAATGGTGTTGGTGTTTCAATTCAAAATGCCTTTGCAAATGCGCTTTATGATAGTCTAAAGTTTCTGGGAAATAAAAAAGATGCGTATATAACTGTTAATAATAGCGAAAATGAAATTAAGCGATAAGATAGCTTTATTGGGGTTTGCATTACTGCTGGTTGCATTAGCAATGGGTTTTGTATGGTGGAAAAAAATTAATAAAGAAGGAGTGCAAGTAGAAATTAAAATAGATGAAATTGAAGATGAAAGGGGATTGGGATATTCTGGTCAAAGAAAAATTGTTGTTGATAAAAATGGCGATGTTTTTGTGGCTTATCGAAAAAAGTATGAAGGAAAGTCGGAGATATTTGTGGCAAAGGTTTTTAGTGACAAAAACGAATGGAAAATATCAGGAACAGAAAATCCAATTTCTGCAGTTGACAGAGACTCTGATCAAAGGGTTCCCTCTATCGCAGTTGATAATAAAAACAATATTCACGTTGTTTGGTATGGTAGCGATACGATAAGTCAGACAAATAATCGCCAAATTAAATATTCCAAATCACAAGATGGTGGAACAAGTTGGACAGTATGGAAGAATATTTCTTTTGTCGATGGTTATGATAAAAAAGATGATTATTGGCAAGAACATCCTTATCTTCTTGTTGGTGCAAACGGAGAGTTGTTTGCTGTATGGGAGGGAAAAGATAAAGAAAATAAGCATCAACAAATAAAATTTTCCAAATCAATTGATGATGGAGAGACTTGGAATAGTTGGAAAAATATCAAAGCAACACCAGAAAACACTCAATCTCGGCCGACCCTTGTCCAAAGCAAAGCGGGCAGATTATTGTTGTTTGCATATTCTTCTATTGGCAGTGAAAACGGCAATCAGCAAGTTGTTTTTTCTTGGTCGGATAATGGAGGGGATGATTGGAGTGATTGGGAAATAATTTCTGATCCATCATATGATTCGCGACATGTGAGCGCGACTATGGATAATAAAGATAATTTACATTTGGTTTGGCGCTCGCAAAAATCTTCAGAACCTTCCGCCATTTTGTATCGTTCATTGCGGGGTGGATCCTGGTCTGAGATAAAAGAAGTTGCTTTTTCAAATCGGTATCAATTTTTTCCTAGTATTGGTGGCACTGAAAATGGGAAAATAAATATCACCTGGATGGAGTCTGAAAAAAAATCTAATCTCCCCACTGAAAACCCTGAGGGTGGAAAAATTTATAGAACAGTTTTGAATTCCAATGAATTTTTCAAGCCCATTGAAATTAGCAAGGGAAATAATAATCTGTATCCTCATATTCCTGAAACATTTAAAACAAGTGTTGTGCCAGCAGTGTATGAATCAGGCGAACCCTCTTCGAAAAATTTTGGTTTAATACTTCAACTGGTTAGATAATGTTTTGCTGATGCCAGGATCAACAAGGGCAATTAAGTATGCAAAGAAGCCAATAAATAAATTTACTCTTTTGATAATATGGGCAAGCTTGTTTTTCTAAAAGATAATTTTTGTAAAATGCCTTAATAGAGCCGTAAATGGCTCTATTTTGTTATTTTTAAAACAAAAAAAGGCTTATATAAAGCAAATGTCGGTGTCTATGATTGACTGCGGGCTGATGGTGTGCTATTATATCCGGTCGACCATTGATTTGAGTGTCGGCCCGGTTTATCAGCAAAGTGCAATGCAGATGCTGGCTAAGAAGTAAAATTTATTAAATGCGTATAATCAGGCTTGTTGTAGCCTTGCTAGTAATGTTAGCAGTAATGCTTCCATTTGTAACACTGGCAAGCGAATAAAAACTAATATAAATTTTGATACAGTTAGAAATTTCTTTTTTCCAGCTCCAGCGCTTGCTGATGAGCAAAAAGAAGAAATTATTGAGCCAGTTGTGGTTGTTGAGCCAGTAAAAACAGACGAGGAAATCAAAAATGAAAAGATTTTAGCTCGTTGGAAAGAAAAACAAACTGCCAAATGGGCAAATCTTTCAAAAGAGCAATTCGTGATCAATGCCTCTGCTTATACGGCTTCGGCTGATGAGTGCGATAATGATCTTGGAATTACTGCTTCTGGAATCAAGGTTCAAGAAAAAAGAACTATTGCTTGTCCTCCCGAATTTCCTTTTGGTGCCAAATTGAGCATTGAGGGATATGGAACGTTTATTTGTGAAGATCGTGGTGGAGCAATCAAAGGAAATCACATTGATATCTATATGGAAACTAAAGCTGAAGCATTTGCTTTTGGACGAAGAAACCTTATAGCTCAAGTGGTAGAGTAGTTTATAAAACACCCCGATTAATCGGGGTGTTTTGCATTTTATGGCTGGATTGACGATGGTGACTATTATTGGTAAGCTTATATAAGTTAAAAGGTCGCATGGCGGAGTGGCTTACGCAGCGGTTTGCAAAACCGCGCACACTGGTTCAATTCCAGTTGCGACCTCATAGAATGAAATTTAAAAAATTTATGAAATGCCGCGGTGGTGGAATGGTATACACAAGAGGCTTAAAACCTCTCGGGCGCAAGCCCTTGCGAGTTCGAGTCTCGCCCGTGGTACAAATTAAAAAAAGAGCATTAATGCTCTTTTTTATTTTTTCAATAAGCTTGGAATTTTTGCGAAATCTTCTTCAAAAAGTGTGCGTGTTTTTCGAGAGATGCGGGCGGCGGCGGGATGGTGGAGTGGAAAAATTTTCAGTTCTCCTAGCTTTGGAATATTTATTTTTAAAATTTTTCCATGTACTTCGGAAATTTTTACGTTGGGAACAAAACTGTTGAGTGCATATTTTCCAAGGGTCACAATTATCTTTGGCTCTATGATTGCAATTTGTTTTTCAAGCCATGGCCAACATTCGCTAACTTCTTCTGGAAGGGGATCGCGATTTTCTGGTGGACGACATTTGCAAATGTTAGTTAGGTACACATCTTCGCGTTTTATTTTTATGCTCGCTAGCATTTTGTCTAAGATTCTTCCGGTGCTACCAACAAAAGGAATCCCAAGTTCATCTTCTTTTTTTCCAGGAGCTTCACCAATAAAAATAATTTCAGCTTCGGGATTTCCATCGCCAAAAACAACACGCGAACAATTTTTATAAAGTGTGCAGTTATTGCATGCAGACATCTTCTTATTTAATTTTTCCAGTTGTTCTTTTTTCGTCATTTTTTTGTGTTGTCATTCCGGGCTTGACCCGGAATCCAGGATTTAACGCCTTATGTTTTAAACAATATATTTCTTAATTTAATACTCACAATATAAATCCTGGATTCCCGCCTACGCGGGAATGACAATAGGTATTTTTTATTTTAATCCATTTATGAGTATTAGTTGAAATTTATAATCATTATCATTCCAAACCGCAAAAGTTGGGGGATAATATTGGTTGGCGACATTGCCAGGGTTTAGCATTTCGCATTCCTTTATATTTCCGTATCGCTCGCCTTTGACAATTTCTGTCCAAGGCTTGTGAGTGTGGCCATAAAAAACATAATCGAATTTTCCTTCCTCGGCAAGTTTGCGGGCATATTCAGGAAAATGCACAAAGGCCATTTTTTTGTTGGCAATTTCAACTTCGCCGTGTTTTGAAAAAATATTAACTGATTTGTATTTTCCATCAGCGAATGGATAATCTGCAGCATGTCCTCGATCCATATTGCCAAAAGTCCAAAAGATGTCGCCCACAAAATTCTCACGCAGAAAATCCAGCGTTTCAATTTCCGCCAAATCGCCGCAGTGAATCATTTTTTCAATTTTATGCTCGCGACAATAATCCAAAACCTTTGTTATGTTCGGAATGTTGTCGTGTGTGTCTGAGATGATAGCGATTTTCATATTTTTTACTTCCTAAAGTTTTTGAGAATTTCAATGTCATCTTTGACAAAATCATATTCGGTTTCAAGAATCATATCAATGTTTTTTTCTTGGGCGAATTTTGTGATGTCCTCGAAAGCTTTTTCGCCGATGAGGCCTTTGCCAATGTGTTCGTGGCGATCTTTGCGGGAAGCAAGTTCTGTTTTTGAATCGTTGGCATGAATTAGTTTGATGTTTGCAAGTCCAATTTCAGAGTCGATTTTTTGAAGAGTATTTTGAAAATCTCGCCAGTCGTAGCCAGAAGCAAAGGAATGTTGAGTGTCCAGGCAAATACCTACCAATTTAGTATGATTAACAAGCTTTATAATTTCGGCTAGTTGCGAAAATGTTGCGCCGATTATTTTTCCGGAGCCGGCGGCATTTTCAAGAAGAAGTTCAGCGGATCCCGTGTATCCATCGAGAGTTTTTTTGAGCATCTCGGCAACTTTTTCTGAAGCTTCATTCTCAGAAAGCTCGCCGGCAGATCCGAGATGAGTCATGACATATTTTGCGCCAAGCAGACTTGCTCGTTCAAGTTCGTCGCGCACAATGGCAACAGTACTGTGACGGATGCGATTGTCGGCAGAGGCGTAGTTGATGTAAAAAGGAGTATGCACGACAATAACT
>LBTZ01000015.1 GCA_000992325.1 Parcubacteria group bacterium GW2011_GWD2_38_11
TGCTGCATTTTCTCGAACAGCCACGTGACGTGCAATGTCCAGCGCTAGGGAAGTCTTTCCAACTGAAGGTCGGGCAGCAAGAATCAGAAGATCGGATTTTTGAAGTCCAGCCAGAACATTATCAAGATCAGCAAAGCCAGTTGGAATTCCACGGAATTTGTTTCCATCGCGATGAAGTTCATCAATACGGTTAAATGCGGCTTCCAAAATTGATTTAATTGGTAAGAAATCTTGCTTTATATATTTTTGAGAAACAGCGAATAGTTTTTGTTCGGCTTCATCAAGAATTTTTTCCACATCATCACCTTCGCGGAATCCAGCTTCGATAATTTCGCTGGCAGCATTAATCAATCTTCGCAGTAGTGCTTTTTTCTGAACAACTTTGGCATAATGCACAATGTGTGAGGCCGATGGAACTGTTCCAACGAGCGATGCTAAATAACTTGAGCCGCCAATTTGTTCCAATTGTTTTTTTTCATCCAATTTATTGGAGATACTCAGCACATCCAAAGGTTCGCGCTGTTCATAAAGTTCCAACATTGCTTCATAAATCTGATTGTGAATGTCTTTATAGAAATCACCAACTTTCAAAAGATCAGCAATTTTAATAACTGCATCTTTTTCCAACATCAAAGAACCCAAAATAGACATTTCAGCTTCATTGTTGTGTGGCGGAGTGCGCAGCGGGTCATAATTTTGCGCCGGTGCCTGCTTTGGTTTGTAGTCTTTCCATTCTTTAGCCATTGGGGGTAGGAATTAGGATTTAGGAAATAGATGGTAGGAAATGCAAAATGCAAAAAAATATTTAGTAGTGAGCAAAATAGCTACAAGCTAATTCCTACAACCTACCAAGCTAATATATTATAGCAAGTGTGCGGCGATAGGCAACAGTAAAAACAGCAAATTTGTGCACGATTTGCACACAGTTTGACACACAGTGGGTTAGGTGTTTTAATACTATCTCAATAGTTCGTTTTCAAATAAATGGCAAATGCTGAAATGTTAGAAATTAATTTTCAATAGTGGGTAAAGCTCACTAAAAAACGCGAGGAGATTTTGATATGAGAAGCGGAGTAAAGAGGTTGGCAGTATATGGTGGTTCTGGCGCAGGAACAGGTGCAGCTTTTTCTTTTGCAACAGGCGCCAAGGCAGTGGGACTTCTCGGTGGGTTTTGCGCTGGTGCTCCAGCTCTGCCAGTTTTTCTGGTTGTAGGTGGTATTGGAGGGTTGGCAATTTTGGGGATCCGTATGGCTTTCAAACGGCAACGGTGGTGAGAATTATGAAAAAAGGCGAGGGATGCAACAGCAACCCCCGCCTTTCTTTTTGTCAAAATTTGCGTCTTTGTATTCCCTAAGAAGCTAATCTGATTTTCTGCCCATCCTTGGTGTCTTCCAAAATAAAACCATGCTCTTCGATGAGTTTTCGAAGGTCGTCTGATTTTTTGAAATCTTTTCCATTTCTAGCTGCTTCGCGCTCGGCGACAAGCTTCTTTATTTCCTCAGGAATTTCTGCTTGACCAGAAAGGATAAGACCAAACACTGAATTTATTTTTTTCCAAAGTGTTAAAATATTTTTGGCGTCAGTTGAAGATAATTTTTCTTCATCAATTTTTTTGTTTGCTTCAGTGATAAGTTCATAGGTGACAGCCAATGCTAATGGCGTGTTGAGATTGTCATCCATAGCAGCTTCAAATTTTTCTTTATAGGCGGAAGCGTTGAATGTTTGAGTGGATTCAGTGTTGCGTGTGGTCAGAACTTCCAAGTTCAAAACAAAGTCATTGATTCTTTGCAAATTTTTGTGAGCTTGCTGCAGAGCTTCCCAGGTGAAATTTAATCTTGATTGATAATGTGAGGAAAGATATAGTATACGCAAATCCATGGCAGAAAATCCTTTTTCCTTGATATCTTCCAATTTATAGAAATTGCCTTTTGATTTTGCCATTTTAGCGCCATCAACCATTAGCAGTCTTGAGTGAATCCAATAGTTTGCAAATTTTTGTCCAGTGTGACATTCAGTTTGTGCGATCTCGGCTTCATGATGAGGAAAAATATTATCTTCAGCTCCAGTGTGTATGTCCAATCTGTTTCCCAAATATTCAGTGCTCATAGCAGAGCATTCAATATGCCAACCGGGATATCCAACTGACCAAGGAGATTCCCATTTCATCGCGTGCTCTTTTGGTGCCTTGATCCAAAGCGCAAAGTCCCAAGCGTTAATCTTATCAGGATGTTCTTCGATTCTGGCTCCAATTTTTAAATTTTCCAAAGTGTTTCCAGAAAGTTTTCCATATTCCTCAAATTTTGTGACATCAAAAAAAACGTTGCCATTTTTTTCATAGGCGAATCCTTTTTCGAGCAGTCCTTTGATAATTTTGATCATCTGTGGGATATGTGCTGTGGCGCGCGGAAAAAAATGAGCAGGAATGATGTTCATTTCCTTTTCCGCTTGTTTGAAATATTCTTCATAAAATCTGGCAATTTCTTCGGGAGTCTTTTTCTCGCGGTTAGCGGCCTTGAGCATTTTGTCTTCGCCGGAATCTCCTTGTGCAACATCGTCATCAGACAAGTGCCCTACGTCGGTAATATTCTTGATCATACGCACTTCGTAACCAATGTATTCAAGGTAGCGCCTGAGAATGTCAGAGTTGGAATAGCTGCGAAGATTTCCTATATGCACATAGCCATACACAGTCGGCCCACAAGTATACATCCCGACTTTACCGGGATTGAGTGAATTAAAAATTTCCTTCTGTTTTGATAATGTGTTGTAGAGACTTAACATAGGAATTAGGAGTTAGGAATTAGGTTGTAGGAATTAGGAAATGCATAATGCGGACATAGGAATTAGGTTGTAGGAATTAGGAAATGCATAATGCGGACATAGGAATTAGGAGTTAGGTTGTAGCGATGAAGAAAGTTTGTTTAGCATCTTCATAACTTCGAGGAGTAGGGAATCAATAGCGGTATATTTTTTAGGATCTGCATAATTTAATCTTTTCGTTATTTCAATTTGTGTTTCAAGCTCAGCACCACTTCCATAGGCAATAATTAAAAAATGTTTAAATTCTTTCTTGCTGCCTCGCTTGCGGCCCTCGGCTATATTTGAAGGAATAGAGACAGCCGCACGCCTCATTTGAGATATAATGCCATATTGTTCATTTTTTGGAAAGCTTTCTGTTAGTTTGTATATTTCTACAACTAAGTTCATTGATTTTTGCCAAACAAATAAATCGCTATATGAAGTTATCATAATATATGTTTTTAATCCTTGTGTTTTGTATTTTTACCACCTAGTTCCTAATTCCTAAAACCTATTTCTAGAGCCATTTTCTCATTTTGAAAACAATAATAGTGCAAAGAGAAATGAAAAGCATTATGGAGGTGTGGATAGCAAAAGCGTGTGGACTTTTGCCAAAAGGAATGTCGGCGCTCATAGCTAAAATATTTGAATACACCGTCATAGGCATCATAACTGCAGAAAAAACTGTGAGCACCTTCATTGTGAAATCCAGCTTGTTGGAAAGCAGGGAATTATTGGTTTCCTCCATAGACTCAATTGTTTCCTTATTACTTTCCAGTGCATTCCAAAGGCGAATATTTGTACCAGTAAGGTCTTGAAAATATGCTGAAAGTTCTGGTGCAATCAATGGTGATTTCATTTGTGCCAGCGATTCAATAATATGTCGTTGAGGCTTTAGTGTTCGACGGAAATTGAGAATATCTCTTTTTACGATGGAAATTTCAAAAACCATTTCCTTTTCTTTTCCATTGAAAACTTGCTCTTCGATATTTTCCAACTTTCTGTGGATATGATCGATGCGCGGAAAACAAGATTCCAAAAGCATTTCAAGAATGCTATACAGGAGATGAGCAGGAGTTTTGTTCATATATAAACGGCGTTGCCCTTCGTTGTTTGCAAGTTTTGTGAAAAAATCATCTAGCTGGTAAATTTCTTTTGTCTGACCAGTTATTAAATGATCCTTAGTAAGAACAATATCCAATTCTCCTGGATAAGTTGTTCGTGTTTCCACATTAAAAAGGGGGATGTGAATTGTAAGAAAAATACAATTTTCATATTGCGTGGCTTTTGGACGATATGTTGGCGTGACAAATTCCTCGATTGCCAATGGATGAATATCAAAATTTTCCTGCAGATACAGGACATCATCCGCACTTGGATCCACAAAGTCAATCCAGGTAATATTTTTAAATTCAACAGTTTTCATTTTTTGTTTCGTTTATTTTATTTCTTATTAATTATAAACCATTTTTTTAATATTGACAAAAGGCATTTTATGGTGTAGTATTGCAAATAAATGAAAAAAGTTATATTATTGTTAATATTGATTTATCAGAAGGTTTTTTCGCTCGATCACGGCATCCCTTCTTGGTTTTGGGGAGGTAGAGTTTGTCGTTTCCATCCATCTTGCAGTCATTATACCTACCAGGCTGTGGAAAGATTTGGAATTTTGAAAGGAGTTTGGCTTGGGACAAAGAGGTTTTTGCGTTGTCATCCCTGGAATGATGGAGGATATGATCCAGTTCCAAAGAACAGGTTTTAGGTTTTAGGAAATACAAAATGCAGACAAATTAAATATTTGGGAATTTTATATATAATATAGTAGACTTAAAAATCTAAAAACGGAGGTGTGTGAATGTGTATTTCGGGAAATGGCTTAAATACAGACGATCCGTATAGCAAGGAAATCTGTAATTATGCCAAAAAAGAAGTGGAGAGGGATAGAAAAGATGAGGGCGTTGTTGTTTTTCTTAAAGCCCTTATGAACTTATTGCGTCATAAAAAATGAAAGGAGAACAATATGCCTAATCTGGTCGTGGTTGACTTAACAGGGTGCGCTAAAAAAGATATTGAAAATGTCTTCAGCGCCCTGGTTGAGGTGGAAGAAAACGTGGATGGAAATTTGCCGCGTAACTCACAGGATGCTTCAAAAAATGCCTCTTTTGATGACCTGGAACAATTGACTGACGTTGATTTATCAAGCGTTCCTGGGGATTTCCAAAGTGCATTTGTCAAAATGGACTGTCCAGAAGAAGGATATTTTTCTCCTACTGTGACAGCTCCGGAAGTTTTATCAATTTAAAAAAGGAGGGAAAAACCTTGAAAAAACGTGTTAAGATTCGCGTTATTGATCCAGATGTTTTTGATAAACAAAACATCTTGAGATCAGGCAAGCCTGCTGATAACAGCCATTTGTTTCGTAGTAAAAAGTAGCTATGAAATGTTTTGAGAGTTTTTTACAGCGCAATGCGCTGATCTCGTTGCTTGGAGGAAAATAATATGGCACGTATTTCAGTTGTTGTTGGCAATCGTTTAGCTTTCGTTATCCAGGGGAAAGGTTCCCATAACCATGTTATTCCGCCGACTAAGCGTGACTGGCCACAAGGTGGAAGTGGTAAAACAACAAATATGGGCGCTGGTCTTAATTCTGAATTCGGTTGTGGTGTTAACTGCTGCGGAGTGTGTCCATAAAAAAATACATATTTAATCCGCGGCAGTTTGAATAACTGCCTCCAGTGCATTATCTAATGCACAAAGATGTTCTAAGGGCTTCAAATAGAAGCCCTTTTAATTTGCGTAAAAATGAAAAATTAGCACTCGGGCTTGACGACTGCTAATGGATGGAATATAATGAATGCATAAGTTCTTAAGGTTCATAAAGTTAAAAGTTCATAAAGTAATGTTTGGGCTCGTATTGCTTTAAAAACTTTATAAACTTTATAAACTTTATAAACTATTTTCATATGAATCCAAGACAAGAAAAAATATTATCAGCAGTGATTGAGGAATATACGCAAACCGCCATTCCAGTTGGTAGTAGTATTTTGGCTCAAAAATATAAATTTAAAGTTAGTCCTGCAACGATTAGAAATGATATGACTGCACTGGAAGAAGACGGATATCTGTATCAACCGCATATCAGCGCTGGCAGAATTCCAACTGACAAGGGTTATCGATATTTTGTGGAAGAAGTTATGAAAGACAAGGAGCTTTCAAAAGAGGATCAGCAAAAAATGCAGAGAGAATTTTTGAAATTAAAAGCACAAAACACTCGTTTGACTCGCACAACTGCAAAATTGCTTTCTCATGTAAGTGGAAATTTTGCAATCAGCGGAATGGTTGAAAAGGATGATTTTTCAGATTTTGGAATGCGCGAGTTAATGGAAGAGCCGGAATTTAAAGAGCTGGATGAAATGTGTCGCTTGGTTGAAATGCTGGATTATGTTGATGAGAAATTTGATCAACTCACAAAGAATATTAAAGAAGGGGAAACAAGAATTTTTATCGGTAAAGAAAATCCAATTGATGGCACAGCAAATTGTTCAATGATTGTGTCGCCATATAGATTGAGCTCTGGTGAAAAAGGAATCCTGGCGCTCATTGGTCCAAAAAGGATGGAATATGCAAAAAATAAATCAATGATTGAATATGTTAAGAAACTATTAGGAGCGTCGGTTGTAATGATTATATTCATCAATATTTTGTAATTTATATTTTAAAATAAAGAGTCATCTGTAATCAGTAATCGGTCATCATATAAATTCAGTGTTTTGAAAATGGATGACTGATGACTTATGAATAAATAATAAAAAATTTTTATGAAAAAGCAATCTAAAAAAATAAACCAACCAGAAAAAGAAATAAAGGATATCGAAGAACCTGCCCGCAATGCTTCGCATAGCGATGCAGGTGGGGAAATTGTGGTGGAGCAGGAGAGTGAGATTGACCAGCTTGCAAAAAAGGCTAAAGAAAATCTCGATGGATGGCAGCGTTGCCAAGCTGATTTTGAGAATTATAAAAAAAGAAGTGCAGAGTCGCAAAAAGATTTGATCAAATATGCGACGCAAAGTATCATCTTGGAAATCCTGCCGGTTATTGATAATTTTCATTCCTCGACTGATCATATCCCGGAAGATCAAAAAGAGAATTCTTGGGTAACTGGAATTATGTATATTCAAAAGCAGTTGGAAAATATTGTGACTGAGAATGGGGTTGAGGAAATTGAAGTGAAAGTTGGGGATAATTTCGATCCAATCTATCACGAAGCAATTGAAGACAATCATTGCAAGGACTGTGAAGATTGCAAATGCGAAACTAAATACAAAAATAAGATAAAAAAGGTTTTGACAAAAGGATATAAAATTGGTCCTGCCCGCAATGCTTCGCATAGCGATGCAGGCGGGGAAAAAGTAATTCGCGCAGCAAGGGTGGTGGTGGAGTAAAAAAGTTCATAAAGTTTATAAAGTTTATAAAGTTCATAAAGTAGTCTTGATAAAAAATCGGCAAATAAAAAAGCCCGTATGGGCATAAGTTAAATATCCCATAGGGCGAAGCAGGCAGCGATGTATCAAACTCTATGGTCATCGTAACACATAAACATTTAAACATACAAACATTTAATCAGCTAAGTATGCAAACAAGATAAAAGTTTTGTCATTCCCGTGAAAACGGGAATCCAGGTTCGAGTTTTAACGGGAATGATAAAAATAACAAGTAATTAAATTAACTGCCAACATATAAAAATAACAATTGCAAATAGCACTTTTTGTACTTTTGTATTTTTGTAAAAATTTGTATGTTCGTAGAAATACGTATATGAGTAAAATTTTAGGAATCGATTTAGGAACAACAAACAGCGCAATGGCTATTGTAACTGGTGGTAAACCGGAAATCCTTGAAAACAAAGAAGGAAACCGCACAACACCTTCAATGGTAGCAATTTCAAAAACGGGAGAACGTTTGGCTGGTCTTTTGGCGAAACGTCAATCAGTAACAAATCCGGCTAACACACTATATTCAATCAAGCGTTTGATTGGACGAGCTTATCACGATGCTGAAGTGCAGCGCGATGAAAAATTGATGCCATACAAAATCGTGCACGCTGGTGAAAACGTGAAAGTAACAATGGGAGATAAAGATTATTCTCCGCAAGAAATTTCAGCAATGATTTTGGGAAAATTGAAAGCTGATGCTGAAGAAAAACTTGGAGAAAAAATCACTGATGCTGTGATCACAGTTCCTGCATATTTTGATGATGCTCAAAGAAAGGCAACCAAGGAAGCTGGTGAAATTGCAGGGTTTAATGTGCGTCGAGTTATTAATGAACCAACAGCTGCAGCACTAGCTTATGGTTTTGACAAAAAAGCTGATGAAAAAATTGCAGTATACGATTTGGGCGGCGGAACATTTGATATTTCAATTTTGGAAGTTGGAGGAGATACTGTGGAAGTGAAATCAACCAATGGTGACACTCATCTTGGTGGAGACGATTTTGATCAAATCATCATCCAATGGATTATTGATGAATTCAAAAAACAAGAGGGAATTGATCTTTCAAAAGATCCTCTTTCACTTCAACGAATTAAAGAAGCTGCTGAAAAAGCTAAAATTGAACTTTCAACAGCTGCTGACACTGAAATCAATCAACCATTCATCACTTCTGATGCATCTGGTCCAAAGCATTTAGTGATGAAAATGAGTCGCGCAAAATTGGAAGAATTGGTTGGCGACTTGGTTCAAAAAACATTAGAGCCAGTAAAAAAGGCACTTGCTGATTCAAAACTTTCCGTTTCTGATATTAATGAAGTTGTGATGGTAGGAGGAATGACAAGAATGCCATTGGTTTTACAAACTGTTGAAAAATTCTTTGGCAAAAAACCAAACATCTCAGTAAATCCTGATGAAGTTGTGGCACTCGGAGCTGCAATCCAAGGAGGTGTGCTTGAAGGATCAGTAAAAGACGTTTTGCTTTTGGATGTGACACCGCTTACATTGGGAATTGAAACAATGGGAGGAATTTCAACACCACTCATTGAACGAAACACAACTGTGCCAACTTCAAAAACTCAAACATTCTCAACCGCAGCTGACAATCAACCGGGAGTAGAAATTCATGTGCTGCAAGGAGAACGCGAAGTAGCTTCTGGTAACAAAACTCTTGGAAAATTCTTGCTTGATGGTATTCCACCAGCACCACGTGGAGTTCCACAAATTGAAGTTGAATTTGATATTGATGCAAATGGAATTTTGAATGTGACCGCCAAGGACAAAGCAACCGGCAAATCACAATCAATTAAAATTGAAGCATCATCTGGTCTTTCAAAGGAAGAAATTGAAAAAATGAAAAAAGATGCTGAGATGCATGCTGATGAAGATAAACAAAAGAAAGAACTCGTCGAAGCTCGCAATATGGCTGACACACTTGTCTACACCACAGAAAAAGCCATCAAAGATGCTGGCGACAAAGTGACTGAAGAAGAAACCAAGCCAGTCAAAGAGGCAATCGAAGAACTTAATAAAGTGAAAAACGGTGAGGACTTGAATGAAATCAAAGCCAAAACCGAAACACTTTCACAAGCTGCACAAAAGATTGGCGAAAAACTTTATGCTGCTGCCCAAGAAGCAGAAAAGGCAACCAAAGAAGCCAACGCCGGCGCCGAAGGCGCACCAGTCAAAGAAGCCGAAGTCGAAGAAGAGAAAAAAGATGAAGGCGAGGAGAAAAAAGACGAAGACAAAAAATAATCTTTTTGGATCTGAAAAGAAAAAAAGGCGGGGACAATTATGTCCTCGCCTTTTGTTTATTTTATTTTTTTTAATTCAAAATTGAAAGTAATTCCGGAATTATTTTACGATTGATATCATCAACTTTAATTCCATTTTTTTCCATGATGTCACATTTTATATTCCACAATGATATTGGAATTTGTGTGGATATTCTGTAATCTATCATCATGCAGCAAAGACATTGTAGTATTTCTCTGATATTTTTGGCTGTTGTGTCATCTTTCTCCTTGAAATAATGTAAAGCTCTGGCGTACGTGTCAATTTTTTCAGAAATAATTTGTGCCGTGTGCATTTCTTTTTGCAATAAGTCATCCAGCTCTCGCTGCTTTTTATGGAAAAAGAATTTAAAAATGGTCCTTCCAAAATTTCCCAATCGTTTGATTAAAAAATGAGAAATTTTGGAAATTTGTTCGAGTCGATTTTTAATCAATTTTTTCCTTTCTGTGATTTTTTCCAATGCCATATCGAGCAGTTCCAGATTGCCCTCAAGAACGACTATTTCTTCAAATGTGAGTATGCTCATAATTCCTCCATATTTTTTTATGGTGAAAGTATTTCAATTACATCTGGAAAAGTTTCGTGATGGAAATTTTTTGGAAGTGTGAAGACGTATTCATGATGAGAAATTTGTTCTTCAAGTTCACGATCTCCGATCCTGGTATATGTAAAACTGCTTTGGCTAATCAGTGAAAATCCATATCCAGTCAGCAGATTAATAAGTCTGTATCTTATCGCATAGGGCGGTAGAATATTCAGAGCATTCAATTTAGTTTTTGCCAGCTTTCTGATAAGCTCTTCTGAAAATTGTATAACCTTGAAATCAAGATTGACTACTGTGCCACAGCGTGGAACAAGAAGTACTGGTATGAGCAACTTTTCAGCTCTCGACTCGTTAGACTCAATGTGTAAAAGTGCGTGCATGGAAAACCTCCTGTATTGTTAAATTAACTTCTGCTAGCTTTGCTAGGTTTTTCAATATATCAGCAAGTGTCGAAAAAAGCAATGGGACATGCAAATTAGATAAATTAAGAAACAAAGTTGTCTTATGGAGTTTGAATATAAAAAGAGGCGGGGACTGTTGTCCGCGCCTTTATGTAAAATGAAACATCTATATTCTTGGCAAGCCTGTGCCACCTTCAACATGATACCCTCCGGTTGCACAATAATCCTCAATTACTTCGCAAGCGTTTTCAAATTCCTCCTGTGAAAAACTACAACCAAATTCTCCAATCATTATTTCTCGGAGTTGGAGCATGTTTATGGTTATGTTTTCCAGAAGATGGGTTAAAATAAATTCCTTGTGACGAGTACTTGTCCTCCCATGCTCATTGATGCGTTCCCTGTATTCGTACAGCCTTTTTCTCAATTGCTCAATACGAGCCTGATCATTCGGAAGAGTGATATTTAGGGGAATTGTTGCCATGGTCTTATCTCCTTGTAAATGTGCTACTTTTGGATTTTATCACTAACTTTATAGTATACTCCAAAATCATCAAAAAGTCAATAGTGGCGCGAAACATGGCTATGCGAAGCCAATAATAGAGGATAGTATTTTGTTATTCATACAAGCCCCAGCACCACTTCTGTGCGGTCGTCAGCAAATGGCGTCGGTGAATCGTTTTTTATTTTTGCCAAAGAAAAAAGCCTTGCGATTTCGACCGCAAGGCTTTTTGATACTGGTGTGTTAATTTTTTATAGTGACGATGCATCTAGAGATGCTTGTGCTGGGTAATCTTTGTTGCATGACATTGAAAAAGAAAATCTCGATAGATCATTTTCAACTCGAATTTCTTCCATTGTAAGCGTTAAAGAAAGAAGAAAAAAGCTGGCAATTTCTTCGTAGGCTTCTTTTTCAGCAAAAAACTTATTGATGATTATTTTATCATCAGAAAAAGAAAAATATTGCGGGGCATCCTCGCAGTTGCTTTCTCGTATAGCGCCAATTTTTCTTTGGCGATAAACGTTTCCAATTTCAGGAAAAGAAATAGCACCGGGTGTTCTGACAACTCCACCTATGCCTGTTTGGCATAGGTGATGATTTAAATAATGATCAGTTGGTGTTTTTGGCTGAGTAAAAAATTCTTTAGACAAGAGTCCAATTCTTTTTTTGAAATTGTTACTGTCATTGAATTCTTTCAACAACTGCGCGTACCCAAAATGCAATTCTGAATTTCGAATAGCCTGGCGCATTTTGTATTGTTCAAGCTCATTGGTTGGTCGTGGACCATAGCGTACAACTTTTTGCTCTGCCCTACTGTTGTCTCCACCGGCGCGCCAAGGTTCTATATCATCATCAAATCGTACTCCGCCCATAGAGTCCTCCTTTCAGTTTTTTGTCTCATGATACTTGTTCATTTTCCATCTTCCCCAAAAGGCAAATGTCATTTGAATGAATATGAAGCCTATTATGTAATAAAATATGCACAAGTCTATCCATGGGTGGTCAAAAAACACTTTGGTTTTTTGTGATAACAGATATGAATCAATAGCGAGAGTAAGTGGGGATATTATTGAGAGTCGAGTGGTAATCCACTCTCTTTTTTCCCAGGGCATATCCGTGGAGTAAAGAGCATTTTGATAATAGGTTGAAATGAAAAATGCTACGGTCAGCAAAACAATTACGATGTTGATAATCATGACAGACTCCTTTCTTGAATTGTAAAGTTAACAAATTTCCTAGTCCCGCTAGGTTCCTAAATGTATCAATAAATATGAGAAAATGCAAGACAAGCGGGGAGTATGTGAATTGGATAAAACAAGAAACAAAATAGATATGAAAAAAGGTGGGGACTGTTGTCCTCGCCTTTTTTAGTTGGTTTCTTCTTTTTGATAAGAGTCAGCCTACAAAAGATATAATATTGACAAGTAATCCATATAAAGCTAGTTTAAGAGTATAAAGTAGTTCATTTTATTAAAGGAGGTGGTTTTATAGGGTAGCTATATACAGCACTACAACTAAATAACCACAACTGAATAACAACACAATATGTCCTGAATTTAATATTCAGGTAACCAAGGGACTCAAGACGCCACCAGAAATCAGGCTGCGGCGTAAAACTACAAGAGAAGGAGTCAATCATGGCAAATTGGAGTGTTGGAAGAATCCTTTCTGATGGTCTTCCGGGTGGTGTTTCTACTACCACCGTTACCAATACCGAAACCAACCAAACTGAAAAGGTAGTCGTTAATACTCGCAGAGATTATGATGATATGCTTCATCAGGTTGGCGAACAAATTGCTGAGGGCAATTTCAAGAGATAATATTCCCGCTTTTTTTCATAAAGGGCATCGATAATTCGATGCCCTTTTTATATTTCTTATATAAAAGAGTTTAGTTATCTGTGTGTTTTAATGCAAAAGAAAAAAGCCTCGCGGTTGCGGGGCTTTGTAAAATATTTTTTTGAATCAGACTTCCAAATCGGGTGGTGTTACAAGAATGGCAAATTGTCCTATAAAATCTGGTCCTTCACCATAGTCTTCCAAATAAGAATTTAGAAGTTCAACAAAGTTGCTCAGAAATTCATCTGCTCCAATTATATAAATATCTCCAGTTTCTATATCTTCTGGTTCATCCATAAGATCATACGAAGTTAGATCGTCTGGGTAGTTTGCAAGACTTTGCATAATCAAAGTGCACTGTCTGACACCCTTTTTGATATCATCCGCAATTTCTTTTGGCAAAACTATGCTTTGCATAAGTGTGTTTGCGTAAGCAATAATTAATACTATTGTGTTAAGGGAGATATCCGTTTCATTTTCAAAATCCTGGCCACTTGTTCTTGTTGCTGACATAGGACACCCCCTTTCTTTTTTATAAAATCTCGAGTGCTTGCAGTGTTTTTTCTCGCGCTGCTTTGCAGATTGACTCTTGGGAAAGCAATGTTATGTTTCCCAATTCATTTTTGCAGGAAAGGAAATTATTACCAGGCCTTGGATAAAATGCTAAAAAATTAGGCATTCCTGATTTAGCTGCCATAAAACGAAGTATTTCGGGTTCACAGGATATGAAAGCAAAAACATAAAGACAGGATGGATCAAGCTTGAAATCTTCTGGTTTTCCTTCTATCGGCTCAACCCAAAATTCAACAAGAAAGCCTGTCAGATTAAGAGATGACGAAAGTTTTTCGATGTCTGTTCCGAGAACTATTCTTGAAAATTTCTTATTCATTTGCTCCCTCCTTTTTTGTGGAAAAATGATTACTTCAAAGTTATCTGCTTTTGGAATTGTTAAGATGCTATTTCCTTTTGATTGATTTTCAATATATCAACAAACTCCCATAAATGCAAATATTGGCTCGAACTTGTTTATTTTTGGATAAGTGGTAAGATGCCAACATGAAAAGAAATATATTGGTTGTGGTTATTTTCGTGGTTGGAATATTTTCGTGGGCCAATTTTTCAATGGCCAGTGGAAAAAATGCTAAAACAGTGGTTTTTCCCGTTACTGAAACACGATCCGTTTCTTATTGGAAACCGTCCTTGAAAATGAAATGGCAGATTCAATTTGCTGGAGTGTTGGATCAAAGGGCTAATGCAGAAGTTTTCGTGGTGGATGGTTTTGATACTGATGTAAAAACAGTGAAAGCTTTGCATGCAAAAGGGAAAAAAGTCGTATGTTATTTTAGTGCTGGCAGTCTTGAGAATTGGCGACCGGATGCAAAAAAATTTCCCAAGGTGGTGATTGGAAAAAAACTTTCCGGCTGGGCAGGGGAAAATTGGTTGGATATTCGTAATCTGAAAGTGCTTGGCCCAATTATGAAGGCGCGCATTGATATGTGTAAGCAGAAAGGATTTGATGGTGTTGATATTGATAATGTTAATGGATATACGAATGTTACGGGCTTTTCCTTGACTGGCAATGATCAATTGAGATACAATCGCTTTTTGGCTGATGCTGCACACGCACGCGGATTGGCAGTGGGGCTTACAAACGATATTGATCAAATTACTGCACTGGTAGGTTCTTTTGATTTTGAGATAAATGAGCAATGTTTTGTCTATAATGAGTGTTCCAAATTGAAGCCTTTTATCCAAGCGGGCAAACCGGTTTTCAATATTGAATATGTAAAAAACAAAAATGTCTGCGCCAAAGCAAATGTTTTAAATTTCAATACCTTATTCAAAAATCAAAATCTTGATGCTTGGAGCCAGGCGTGTCGTTGATTTTTTTAAAGAAAAAAGGCTAGTAGAATTCTACTAGCCTTTTGTGATTTGTTTTCAATAATGCGATGGTAAATATTTTTTAGTCTGTCTTAGAATACCTCGTATCATTTTATTCATAGCATCTAGCGAAGTTTTTGGAAAGCATCAGTTAATTCTTTGGAAAGCAGATAAAGTTTTTTTTTAGATTTATCTGTAAACTTTCTTATTTTTCCAAGCTCCCACATTTTCATTTGTACTCCAATTGATTCATCTAAAACCGAAGATAAATATTCAATGTGGGAGACATTATCCAATTGTATTTCCAATAGGGTTGAAACAAATGTCCTAATGCTTTCCCGAAACTTTTCTGTTGAGTCGTTTCTGTCATCAAACAGCTCAATCCCGAGCATACTTTTGGCAATATCTGTGGTTATGGAGATCTCGCTAGAAAAGATGCTTATTTGTTCCAATAAATCCCTTCGCATCAAGAGGCATTTTTTTGAGTTGTTAAATGGCATATTTGCCTCCTTATTTTTTTGTAAAAGAGCTGCCTGTATATATATGATAATTTTAGGAAAAAGTCAATAGTAAATTGAATATTGTTTTGAGTTAAGTTGACAACACTATAGATTGTTGCTATATTGATTCATTGTGATTTTAGTAAATTAAAAATTTAGCAACAAAAACAATAAAAAGGGAGACGTATATTATGCCAAATGCGGACTGCTGTAACATAACAAGGGGTGGGGTTGTTAGTCGTCGAAAAACTGGTGATCTGCGGGAAACTGCTGAGGAATTTGCGAGGGAGCTTAAGGGCAATCGCCGAGATTATCACCGGCAAAAATTGGCTGAAAATTTTGCTACTGTCCTGACAGCGAAAGATCAAATATTGGAGGCAGAAGAAAGAGATTTGAATTTTTTAAAATGCTTTTTGAACAGGTCAGCTATCGTGGTCAAGGTGAACGCAAATTGGATTATGGTGATCTTGCGGGATTTTTTTGAAAAATTCAACAAAGAAGAAATGGAGTTGATTCAGCGAGTAGTGAGGGAAAATGAACGGCTGAATTATCAGCCAGAACTTCTCAAGTTTTTACAGACAGTGGGCTAGTCGAAAAAGATTAGCACAAAAAAGGGATTGCTAATATGTAATTCCTTTTTTCTTTTGTCTATTTTTCTGCTATAATATTAATATTATGAATAAAAGAAAAATCCTTACAATTATCTTGGGTGTGCTGACTATGGGAGTTGCTTTTTTCGCATGGCTTTCTGTGCGTAGCGCAATTATTGTGCCAGATTCAAGCACCTGGGTAATTCCAATGCTTTTATTTTCTATTTATTTTGTTTTAATTTGTCTTAATATTTTTCTTTTTCAAGAGACGCTTCCACTGGAGCTCATTTTGATTGGTTCATTGGTCCTGAGTTTGTTGTTTGCTTTTGCGTTGTTGCAGGTGGGTGCAATTTTGTTGGGCGCGTATTTTGCCTTCTTGGCTTCGCGAAAAATCAGGGAAGATATGGAGCTTAATATTAAAATCAGCCCCTGGAAATCTTTGCAGGCTGGCAAGTCATATTTGCTTTTATCGGTTATTATTGTTATTTGTATGCAATATTTTTTAACGATAAATGGTTTTGACGGTGAAAAAAAGGTGCCGCATATTGATGCTAGCTTTATTACAAAAAAAATTGTAATCCCGTTTATTTCCTCAGTTAATCCTCAATTTGAAGCGCTCAAAGATGAAACATTGACCGTTGATCAGTTTATATTGCAAACACAAAATTCTGATCAGGGCAGTGTTTTCTCTGCAGTGGAAGAGGAAATGCTGGATGCTCAGCTTCCACCAAATTTGACTCCAGAGCAAAGAGAGCTGATTAAAAACCAAGCCAGGGAGAATTTTTCCAACACGCAATCTCAGCTTGCACAAAAAAATCAAGAATTGGTTTTTGAAATGGGTAGAAAGCAATTATCGGAAATGGTAGGAGTGTCGGTAACTGGCAGTGAAAAAATTTCGGAAATCTTCACAGGCCTTATCAATAATAAAATCAATGATTATTTTAATCCAAGAGTGGGTGGATATGAAAAAAATTCTGTTTTTCCTATAATACTTACTATTGTGTTGTTCTTAACCATCTATCCTATAGGTGTGATACTTTGTGTGGTATGCTTTTTGTTTGTAAGGCTTGTATTTTTTATATTGTTTAAATTTGGAATTTTGAGTATCGGGCTTGTGACTGTATCGAAAGAAGTACTTGAATAAAATAGTATTAGAAAATAAAGAAATTAGCACTCGAAAGAGGGGATTGCTAATTTTTTATTTTTACTGTAAAATAGGTAGGTAATAAAATAGCAAAATTTATATATGGCAAAGGACTATTATGATATATTAGGGGTAAATAAGGGGGCAAGCGATGATGAGATTAAAAAAGCTTATCGTAAATTGGCGCACAAATATCATCCGGATAAATCTGGTGGGGACGCGGAAAAATTCAAAGAAATAAACTCAGCATATCAAGTGCTTTCAGACAAATCTAAGCGTCAAAAGTACGATCAATTCGGGTCTGGCTTTGAGCAAATGGGCGGCGGTTTTGGAGGCGGCGGTTTCAGTAGTCAGGGATTTGGCGGACAAGGCTTTGATTTTGGCGAGGGCTTTGAGGATATTTTTTCTAATATTTTTGGAGGAGGTGGCGGCGCAGGAAGAAGTCGTGATATGCGAAAAGCGGGCAATGATATCCAAGTTGACGTTGAAATAACTTTTGAAGAAATGGTAAGTGGCACTCGACGCGAGATTGAATTGTATCAGCGAATCTTGTGCGATGTCTGTTCTGGTAGCGGAGGTGAGCCTGGTGCAAAACAAGAAACTTGCTTGACTTGCAAGGGCTCTGGGCAAATTCATAAAACGGTGAGCAGTTTCTTCGGATCATTTTCGCAGGCGTATGTTTGTCCAGCTTGTCAGGGAATGGGAAAAACTTTTTCGCAGAAATGTCACAAATGTCACGGAGAAGGTCGGGTCAAACAGGAACGAAAAATTGCTGTGGACATTCCAGCTGGGATATCGGATGGACAAACAATTTCTATGCAGGGTCAAGGAGAAGCTGGTGAGCGAGGAGCGCAAAGCGGAGATTTGTATGTTACTGTGCACATTTTGGCTCATCGTAAATTTACACGCGAAGGAAACAACTTGCTTTCAAGTGAACATATTTCATTTTCACAGGCCTCATTAGGAGATAAAATAAATGTAGAAACAATAGACGAAACTGTAAAAATGAAAATTCCTGCCGGCACACAATCAGGGGAATTGTTCCGCATCAAAGGAAAGGGAGCTCCAAGTTTGGGTCGGGCAAATCGTGGTGATCAATTGGTGAAAATTATCGTTGATATTCCAAAAAACACATCACGAGAGCAAAAAAGAATTATTGAACAATTGAGAAAAGAGGGCTTATAAAGTGAATATTTTATCAAAACCTGATTTTGTAGCTTGCTGAAAATACAAAATCTTACAAATAAACAAGGATTGCGTTTGCAACCCTTGTTTTTTGTTAGTTGTAAAAAATTTGGCTGGGTATAAGGAGATGTTGACAAAAACTGACAGATATGCTATACAGAGTAGTCATATCTATGTGCATTCCATTTAAGTAATTTATTATAAAAAAGAATATGGAAAAAAATCAGCTTAAGCAGGAAGAGGCAGGAGCAATATTATTTACTTCAAGAAAAAAAATGATAGCAAAAAGAATGACGGCTGTTTTGGTTGTTGTTGTTTTTTTGTTTGGCGCTGCTTTTTTTCAAGTTGATGCAAAAACTCGTCAAGAGAAAATTGTTAAATATTTTTATGAAGGAAGTCAGCTTATCGAAGTGATTTCACGAAAAATTAAAGATAAAGATATTTCTGCTAATGCAAAAATTTCAGCTAAGAAGCTTAATTTGAAAAATTCAATCGGAACAAAACAATTGAAAAATGGAGCTGTTACGGCAGCAAAATTAGCAAACGGTTTGGTGATCTCAGCAACGATTGAAGACGGATCTATTACTGCGGGAAAAATTGCCGACGGTTCAATTGTAAGCATAAAGCTTGCTGATGGAAGTATTACTACTGCTAAAATAGAAAATGGTGCAATTACAAATGAAAAAATTGCTAATAATGAAATAAGCGGCGCAAAACTTGCCAATGATATTAACATAAATACTTCCGGAGATATTTCAGCGCAAGATATTTCTGCTATCGGTTCTATAACAGCGGCAATTGGTGGATTTTTTGGAAATCTTACTGGCGACGTGACTGGAAATCTTTTTGGAAACGCAGACACTGCAACTTTTGCAACAACTTCTGCAAATGCAGATACTGTGACAGACGGCTGATCCAGCTTGGATTACCAGTCTTAGTGCTGCAAAGATATTTGGAATTTTCACAGGTAGTGTTGTGGGTGATATTTTGGGTAATGTGACTGGCGACGTGACTGGAAATCTTTTTGGAAACGCAGACACTGCAACTAATGCTGATCACGCCACTATTTCTGATAGTGCAACTATTGCAAATGATGTTATTGATGGTGCAATCACAACTGCAAAAATTGCTGACAGTGCAGTAACTGGAATCAAAATTGCTGATGATGCTGTGGTAACCGCCAAAATTTTGGACGGAGCTGTAACTTCTGGAAAACTTGCTGATAATGCTATTACAGAAATTAAACTTGCTGATGGCAGTGTTGCAACTGCAAAAATTCAAGATGGAGCAATTACTAATGTAAAAATTGGAGATCAGGAAATAACAGGAGAGAAACTTGCTGCCAACATTGATATAGATACCACAGGCACAATAACTGCGCTGACTTTTTCTGATGGAGTCACAACTATTTCTGGTGGTAACATTGATACAATTGGAAATATCACAGCTGCTAATTTCTTTGGAAATCTTTTTGGAAATGTGGTTGGAGGTGTTACTGGAAACATCCTTGGCGATGTTGTTGGAAATCTTACTGGCGACGTGACTGGAAATCTTTTTGGAAACGCAGACACTGCAACTTTTGCAACAACTTCTGCAAATGCAGATACTGTGACAGACGATGCTGATCCAGCTTGGATTACCAGTTTGGATGCTTCGAAAATAGTTGGGACAATTGTTGGAACCCAAATTGCTGATGGCACAATTACTGGGGATAAATTGGCTTCAGATGGAAGTATGGTGAAAGCTATTGTGGCAGGGCCGAATGTTTCAGCTGTTAATAATGGTGATGGAACTTGGACAATTGATATTACTGGAGGAGTGGGATTAGGAACAATTACTGGCGTAACAGCTGGTAATGGATTATCTGGTGGTGGAACATTAGGAACTGTAACCTTGGATATAGGAGCAGGGACAGGAATACAAATTGATACTGATACAGTGGGTATTGCAGGTGGGGGTGTCGGAACTTTGCAATTGGCTGATAGCGCAGTTACAACAATCAAGCTTGCTGACGGATCGGTGACAACTGCCAAGATTGTGGATGGTGCAATTACAGCTGGAAAATTGGCTGATGATTCAGTGTTAGCAATCAATCTCGCTGATGGCTCGGTGACAACTGCAAAAGTTGCCGATGGAGCAATTACTGATATCAAACTCGCTGACGGATCAGTGACAACTGCAAAACTTGCAGGTCTTGCTGTAACCACTGCGAAACTTGCTGATGATAGTGTGACAGCAGTAAAAATTTTGGATGGAGAAATTATCAATAGCAAACTTGCCGATGGTTCTATCACAACAATCAAACTTGCTGATGATAGTGTAACAACTGCAAAAATAGTTGATGGAACAATTTTAACAGCTGATTTGCAAGACGGAATTATTACTACGATTAAACTTGCAGACGACAGCGTTACCACTATAAAAATTTTGGATGGTGCGATTACAAGTGGAAAACTTGCTGACGGAAGTGTGGTGAGCGTAAATCTCGCTGATGGCTCAGTGACAACTGCAAAAGTTGCCGATGGAGCAATTACTGATATCAAGCTTGCTGACGGATCAGTGACAACTGCAAAAATATTGGACAGTGCGGTGACAACAGCAAAACTTGCTGATGGAAGCGTTGTTACAAGTAAAATTGCGGATGCCACTATAACTGGAGGAAAAATTGCTGATAGTGCAATTACACCTGCCCACCTTGCTGATAGCGCAGTCACAACTGCAAAAATTGCTGATGGTGCCGTGACTAATGTGAAACTTGCAGATGACAGCGTTGATTCTGCAAAGATTGCAGATGGAACAATTACGGGTAGCGATATTGATGGTGCGACAAATATTACTACAACCGGAATAATAACAGCAGTGGGTGGATTTGTTGGTGATCTTGTTGGAAACATCACAGGAAATGCTGCAACCGTGACTGACGGAATTTATGGAGCTGCTGATAACACATTTACTGGTATAAATACATTTACACAAGATGTTGTTGCTAACATCACAGGTAACGCAGAGACAGTGACTAATGGAGTTTACACAATCGGAGATCAAACAATTAATGGTGTTAAAACATTTACATCAACTGTTGTAGCTGACATCACAGGAAATGCTGCAACCGTGACTGATGGAATTTATGGTGCTGCTGATAACACATTTACTGGTATAAATACATTTACACAAGATGTTGTTGCTAACATCACAGGTAACGCAGAAACTGTGACTAATGGAGTTTACACAATTGGAGATCAAACAATTAATGGTGTTAAAACATTTACATCAACTGTTGTAGCTGACATCACAGGAAATGCTGACACAGCAACGCTTGCAACTGCTGTAGTTGATAATGCAATAATAACAGCTTCTATTGCCGATGGTGCAGTAACAAATGCAAAGCTTGCTGATAATAGTGTAAGCTCCGCAAAAATCGCAAATGGAACAATAGTTGGCAGTGATTTGAATGCTGCTATAAATGTAAACACATCAGGAAACATTCTAGCTTTCTTGCTTAGCGACGGAACTGCCACGCTTTCTGGTGGAAACATTTTTTCAACAAGCAATACAATGAACATAGATGTTGCTAATAATGCAACAGATTCAGATGTGTTTATTCGTAATGCCGGGAGTGGACAAGCTGATCTAAATGTAGAGGGAAATGTAACTGGTGGAGGAACACTGGGAACTTCAGGATCTCGTTGGTCAACAATTTATGCTGATACTATCAATTTCTTGACTGGACTTACTAATGAAAATAATGATGGAACTCCTTCAGTTATAAGATTGGGAACTTCCGGTGGAGATGCTTCTCAAATTCAAATCGGAAATTCAGCAGCCTCAGTTGATGTTCAAAGCAGCAATTGGCAAATACTTACAAGTGGGATAGCAAGATTGGCTGGCATCATATTAACAGGTGATATAACGTCTGATGCATCTCGAGCTGTTGATCTTAGCAGTGCTTCAAACACAGTATTTTCCATAACAAATTCAGGAGCTGGTGCAGCTGATCTCAATGTTGAGCGTAATGGTGTTTTTGGAGGAGCTTTAACAACTGGAGGACGATTTATAGTTTCAACTGGTGGAATCGATATCAGTGGTTTGTCTGATATGCGCGGAAATGTTGATATGCATAATAATATCGTTCAAAATATTGGAAATGCCAGCACTGATTTCACTGCAGGTGGGGGATTGAGTTTGGCTGGACAGCTTGGCGCAAATGGTGGAATCGACCTAAATGGCAATGACATAACAGGTGTTGATAATATAACTATGAATGGCACGCTTAATTTGAGCTCAGCCAGACTGCGAGTGCCAAGTGGAACCTTGCTTCCGTTAGTTTGTTCAACTGGTGAAGTGTTTATCAAAACAGATGGACAAGTCGTGACGGTTGGCGGCAATCCTGCTACTGCATATATGTTCGTGTGCGTTGGTTCAAACAATTGGAAGCCTTCAGTCAACTAATCTAAAAATATCTATAATTATATGACCGAGCAAGAATTCTCTCATATCGAGATCATTGAGGATGATAATGAAAAGCCAGTTGCTCAGGAAAAAAGTTCTGTTTGGAAAAAAATTACAGATGTCGCTGGTTGGAAAAAGGACTTAAAGAAAATTGCATACATCTGTGGAATATTGGTAATTGTTGTTGGGGGATATGTCTTTGGAAAAAAAATGCTAAATAATTCCTTTGGCGTGCGTTTTCAAAGTCCGATCCAATTTGTAACTTATCAAAAATATTCTCATACGAACCCAGATTTTAGTTTTTCTTATCCCAAAGGATTTTCATTTGATGGGGATGAAAGCAAAAAATATGGACAGGACTATTTGGCTGGATTTTATCTGAACACTGATCAGCGCACTGGCTGTGATGTTAGAAGTAGTGAAGTTGGCATCAACTTCTCCAAAAATGATCAGGAAATAAATGATGCAATTTCAAAAGATCTTTCGGCTAATGTGCGTGGCTTTTCGGATTATCAAGGCAAGCGCATAAAAATAGATGGAAAAGATGCAATGCAAGTCGGATTTTCGCTAATTGATCCACTAGGCAGCACCCTTCACATAACGCAGGTAATGGTTTCTAATGGCAGCGAGAAGAATTATCTTATTGCCTGTGGAAGTGGCCAGGCTCAGTATAAATTTTTTCAGAAGGATTTTAATGATTTTATCTCTTCTTTTCGATGGAAGAAATAGATAGCCAAAAATCATCGGGTATGGATGCAAAAACAGGCCATTTTAAGCCTGTTTTTGTGTATTATAAAAAGCAAATCCTAAGCAATTGACTTTTCCCTAAAAAAGGTATATAATTACATATTGTAGTTTTTTGAAAATTAAATAACCCAGGTGACTGATTTACATACAGAAGGGCTTTGAAAGCCAAAAAATCGAAAAATGAAAGAGGGGGTTGGTTATGAAAAAGCAAATTAATTGGTTGGCAAAGGTGTTCACGTTAATGCTGTTGGTTTTTTCAATGCTGTTGGCAGGTTGCGGTGGTGGCGGAGGCTCTGCCCAGTCAGTTGTGGCTTGTGTGGAAAATTCCTGGTCTCCTGATCCGGCAACTGTGCCAATCGGACAGAACTTCACACAGACTTCTAATTGCGGCGATACTCGCGGTGCCATAGGCACCCTGGATACTTGGATCAACCGCGGTGGCGCACCAGAGACAGTCTTGTTTAAATCCTATTCATCGTCAGTGATGAGGGACATTGCAGCTTCTTCTGATGGCAATGGTGGTTTGATTGCGTTTGGACGCAGCAGTGCCAATGTCAACAATAAGGGAGTTGTGACGCAGTTGAATTCAGCTGGACAGGAAATTTGGCGAGTGCAGATTGATTCGCCTCTGGGAAATACGCTCATCCCACATACGGTCACCACGGATGGCAATCGCATCATAGTTTTGTATGAAAGGTTGCCGCTGCATGATTGGAACATTTATGCTTATGACATAAATGGCAATGGAGGATATATTTCGGAAACCAATATTGGTTACGGCTTATCTTCAGCTAAGGTTGTGATCGATGGCACTAATCTGCTAATAAGCAGGGTACAGCCATCAGTGCCGCTGCCCGCGCCGATTCCATTTAGTTCGTCGATGCTATATTATGCCTCGATGATTTCCAGTGACGCACCAATTAGTGTGGCGCCGGCAATTAGCCCGGAATTTGTCACAATGGATGCAGTCGGGATCAATGTTTTTGGCCAAGGGCAGTATATGAAGTACGGTCGCGACCTTTCGGTGCTTCAGGCTCCTCAACCATTGCCGCAATTTGACGACATCCAAAGTGTCGTGACAATCGCGGACAAGACATATGTTGCTGGAACGCTTTCAGGAGCACTGGTTCTTTCGGAACTTGGCAATCCAGCTTTCCGCAACACAAAAGGTTTGGCAATTGGCGCTGACAAAGTCACGCTACATACTGATTCCATTGGAAATCTGTATATCTCCATTGGAAACCGCTTTGGTCTTGTTAATAAGGCAACTGGGGATTTTGTAACAATAAATCCGGCTGCAATTTCTGCAATGCCAAGTTTTATTTCCGGAGCAAATTTTTTCTCGGTCTCCGGAACGTCAACTATTGAATCTTTGCCTCTGAGCAGAGTTCAATAAAAAATTCACATAGCGCAATGCGCATTCAAGCCCGCTTGGTATTATTACCTAGCGGGCTTTTTCTTTTTCTTTTTGAATCCATATATCCATTTATGGATGTGGGTATTTGGGTGGGTATCTAAATATTTGCAAAAATGTAAGGTATTTTACGTAAACCTCAAAAAAAGCTATAATAAAGGAAATGAAAGATAATTTTTCAAAAACAAAAAAATGTCAAAAAATACATTGGAAAATCTTTTTGCGCCAAAATCTATCGCTATTATTGGTGCTTCAAATAAAAAAGGAAAAATAGGGACAGTATTGGTTAATAACGTCACAAAACTTGGCTATAAAGGCGAGGTGTATTTTGTGAATCCTTCCTATAAACTTTTGAAATTGAAGCGTTGTTACAGTGATTTAAATAATATTGATAGGCATATTGATGTTGCGCTGGTGGCGGTGCCGGCCAAATTTGTGCTGGATGTGATTGTGGCAAGTTGCGACAAAGTGAAAAATTTCGTCGTTATTTCGGCAGGATTTTCTGAGACTGATGCAGAGGGAATGAAAAGAGAAAAAGATTTGGCGCAGTTGGCCAAAGATCACAATCTAAATATTTTAGGACCAAATTGTTTGGGGTTTATTGCACCCAAACTTAAACTCAATGCTTCTTTTGCTGGCGGGATGCCTAAGGCTGGAAATATTGCTTTTGTTTCTCAATCGGGAGCGTTGGCGGTAGCGCTAATGGACAGGGCGGCTCAGGAGCATATTGGATTTTCCCAAATTGTTTCGGTTGGTAATAAGATGCAGCTTGATGAGTCTGAGCTGCTTGAATATTTGGCAAAAGATAAGGAAACAAAAGTAATAGGAATGTATTTGGAAGGAATTAAAAACGGACAAAAATTTATTGAGACGGCTAAAAAAGTTTCCAAAATAAAACCGATCGTAATTCTTAAGGCTGGCAAAACAGAAAAAGCGCAAAAGGCAATTTCATCTCACACTGGTGCGCTAGCTGGCAGTGATGATATTATTGATGTCGCTTTTGAAAAAGCCGGTGTGATTAGGGCTAATGACCTGGAAGAATTTTTTGATTTGCTCACGCTAATTTCTTTTGTGGATGCGCCTAAGAATGAAAAAGTTGCAGTACTCACAAATGCTGGAGGTGCAGGTGTGCTAACTACAGATGCTTTTAAGGGTAAAGATATTGTGCTTGCAGATTTTTCCTCCAAGACCAAAGATGAAATGAAAAGCGTGTTGCCACAAGAAGCTTCGGTGGAAAATCCTGTTGATTTGCTGGGCGATGCCGGCGAAGACAGATATCAAAGTATTCTTGATATCTTGAATAAGCAAAAAGTGGGGGTGATAATCCCAGTGCTGACTCCGCAGCAACAAACTCCGGTAGAAAAAATTGCAGAAGCAATAATTAAAAATAGAAAACACAGTCAATCTGCAATGATAACTGTTTTTATTGGAGGGGGACGCATTAAGAAATCTGTTGATGATTTGAAGAAAAATTATATTCCGAATTTTTCAAATCCAGACGGTGCAATTTCAGCCTTGAATAAATATTATAAATGGAGTCTTTTCAAAAAAACTAAGGAAATAATTTGCAAAGAAAATATTAATGTTTCACGTAAAAAACAAGTAGAAGAAATTATTGCCATGGCAAAAAAGGAAAATAGAAGCGCACTTTTCTTTTCCGAGGCTTTTGAGGTGATGAAAAAATATGCCATAAACCCGGTGTCTTATGTTGAAATTTTGCCAGGATCAGAAATTTCACCGATTATGCAATATCCAGTTGTGATAAAGGTAGACAGTGATAAGGTGCTGCATAAATCCGATAAACAGGCTCTCATTTTGAATATTAAGGATCCTTCTGCACTTGAAGCTGCCGCCAAAAAATTGAGAGCCAATTTTCCAACCGAGCGCCTGGTTGTCCAGCCAATGCATGACAAACAAGTAGAGGTCATTTTAGGAATAAAACAAGATAGCATTTTTGGACCAGTGATTGTGTATGGCTTGGGTGGAATTTATACTGAAGTTTTTAAGATGGTTAATTTTTTGATTCCGCCAATGACAGCTCAAAGCATCAAAGAGCAAATTTTGAAAAGTAAGATAAGTTTTCTTTTTTCTGGTGCGCGCGGTCAGCAAGCATACGATATTGAAGAATTTGCCAGTATTATTAACGGCTTGATGGACTTTGCCGTTGAAAATAAGAATATTTCTGAATTTGATATTAATCCACTTTTTATTTATAACGATGGACGAGAAGCCTTGGCAGTTGATATTAAGATAATCTTATAAAAGATGTTTCTTATAAAATGAGCTTTGCAATTATTCGAATATGTTCTTTTTGGCACGCTTTTGGATGAATGCTCACTATCCAAAAGCTCAAGAAGTCGCTGTCGCCAACTATTGGCCAAAAAGAAAATATTCTCAAATTGCAAAAAACTTGTAACCAAAAATATATGGAAAACAATCCCAGCACCAAATTCCGAAATTATATTTTGGTTAGGTTGGATTTAGTGAACGGAAACGCCTCCGGCTTAATATCGTGTAATATTAAATATTAATAAAGAATTGGTGTGGGAGCTCATTTTTGTAGCTTCTCGTTCCTCAAAGACAAAAATGGCAAAAATAAAAATTCTTATTGTTGATGATGACATTGAACTACGTGAAATGTATGTGGAAATATTTCAAAATGCTAATTTTGAAGTTGTCGTTGCTGGCGATGGTGTGGAAGGGCTAGATAGGGCGACAAAAGATTTGCCAGATGTTATTTTTACTGGAATTGTGATGCCTCGAATGGATGGATTTTCAATGATTGAATCCCTCAAAAAAACCGTGATGACCTCGGGCATTCCGGTTGTCATTTCTTCGCATATGGGCAGGGAAGAGGATAATATCCGAGCGGCAAAATTGGGAGTGAAAGATTTTATTGTCAGGGGCACGACGCGTCCAATTGAAGTGGTTGAACGTATTAGTTCGCTTTTTGTGGAAGCTGGCGGGGAATATGAATTGGAATTTAGTCCCTATGCCAAGGATGCTCAAAAGCTGGCCAAAGAATTGAATTTTCAGGCAAGCTATCTTTGTTTGGATTGCAATGAAAAGTTGATGCTTAAATTGAAATTAACAAATCCAAAGGATCGCGTATTTGAAGCAAAAATTATTTGTCCAAATTGTGGCGCCGTGGTGAAGTAAAAAAAATATAAAATCCAAATTTTAATGTGAAATTTGGAAAGGTTATTTGGTTATTGGGTCTTCGAGTCATCTGTTTTTTAAGGATGACGGATGACGTGATGACTGATGACTTTTTGTTATTGAGTAGTTGTTGTGTTATTATGAAAAACTAGTGAAATTAGAAATGTAAAACTTATTTATACTTTTATGG
>LBTZ01000016.1 GCA_000992325.1 Parcubacteria group bacterium GW2011_GWD2_38_11
AGTTTGCACTTATATCTTCGCCACACTTTTTACGATACAGCAGCGGTGATCGACTTGCATATTTTGAAAAGTACAACCTGTCGAAACTAAACAACCCCCCGCCCGCATCGCTACGCGAGCAAGCTCACTTGCGAAGCGTTGCGGGCGGGCCAGCATAACAACGTCGCAATACGGATGGGTGAATGTCTAATTTGAAATATCACTTAATCTATTTTTTAAATATCTACGTCCAAAGCCAGTTTTTAAGGAGTGTTCTCGTTCAATCGCATCCATTAATATATTGCATGCTTCATAATATACTAAAATAAACGGTCGACGAAGTTTTGTTGATTTTGTTTTGCCTGCATTGTGTTCGGTTATCCTACGCTTTAAATCTGCTGTATGCCCAACATACAATTTATTATCTACACAACTTTTTAGGACATAAACATAAAACATCGCTATTGATTTTTCATGGTACGTTGAATGGTCCTCTCGTCTTCTTTCTTTGCTATATCAGAACGCTTGTCGTGAGCCTTTTTTCCGCGCGCTACGGCGAATTCCAACTTAACCAGGCGTCTCTTAGTATACACACGAAGAGGTACTAATGTCAAGCCTTTTACGTGCAGTTTTCCAATCAGAGACTTGATTTCCGACTTTTTGACCAATAGCTTGCGAGAACGTGTCGGATCGTAGGCTATTTTGAAATTAGCATATGGATAATGTGAGATAGTGGCGTTAGTAAGGTATAATTCAGAATCGTGAATCGTGACAAAACTGCCTTTGAGGCTTATGTGCCCCATTTTTGTGGATTTTGTTTCCGCCCCGGACAACACTAAACCAGCCTCAAATTTATCAAGAAGCTCGTAGTCAAAATGGGCTCTTTTGTTGGTTGCTAATGTTGGCATATATATATAATGCCTCAGAATGGAACAAAAATCAACACGCTGTGTCCCGTAAAACTTCTCAATTGTTGAGTTATGTGTTAAAATTTTAAAAGAAAAAAATAATCCAATTTAAATAATATACCCTTTTATAATTTAATCGGGCTCGACTATTAGCCACTGGGTCTAGATGGTTGGGGCAACAAAATATGGAGCAGGATATAAAAACAATACTGATAGCCGAAGATGAAGATGATCTTCGTGAAATGTACACGAGGGCTCTTTCAAATGGTGGTTTTGAGGTTTTGCAAGCAGTCAATGGCGCAGAGGCTTTGGAGTGGCTTGAAAAAAAATATAACGAAATCAATTTTATTCTTCTTGATATTGTGATGCCTGGGATGGATGGTTTTGAAGCGTTGGGAAAAATAAAAAAAGACGAGCGATTTGGCAAAATTCCAGTACTTGTTTCTACAAATCTTGATAATGATGAAGACAAACAGCAAGCACTAGAGTTGGGCGCCAAAGAATATTTTGTAAAATCCCAGCACACCCCAATGGAACTTGTGGAAAAAGTTAATTCTATTTTTGCCCAAGAAGCTCGCGCAACTAATCGTAGAATGGTATAAATTTATTTGTTTCAAATGTTTTTTGCCTAAAAGATGCCCAGGGCATCTTTTTTGATTGTATGAACAAAATTCCCATCCCAATTGACCAAAAGTCTAAAAGGGCGTAGAGTAGAGTATGCATAATAACTATATTTTATGATTAAAAAAGGCCAAAAAACCTGTCTGCCGACCAGGCAGATTGAATTGCTTGCGCCGGCGGGCTTGTCCGCCAAAGCCCATAATTAATAGAAAATTTCAATAAGGGATGAAAATTACAAATAAATCTAAAAATAATATTGAACTCTTGGCGCCGGCGGGAAGTCCGGAAAAGCTTAAATATGCCATCAAATATGGGGCAGATGCTGTTTATTGTGGGGTTCCAGATGTTTCAATGCGCGCCAGGGTCAACACTTTTACAGAAAAGGATCTTTTGGAGGCGGCAAAATTTGTGCATAGTGAAGGCAAAAAAATATTCGTTACTCTTAATATTTATGCGCATAATTATCATCTTTCAAAAATAGAAGCGCATTTAAAATTTTTAAAAAAAGTTAATGTCGATGCTGTTATTGTGGCTGATCCAGGGGTGATTATGTTGATAAAAAAACATTTGCCAAAAGTTGCCATCCATCTTAGCACTCAAGCCAACACGACAAACTGGCAAGCAGCAAAATTTTGGTACGACTTGGGCGTGACAAGAATCGTTTTGGCCAGGGAAGTTACGCTTGAGGATATCGCTGAGATAAAAAAACATATTCCAAAATTGGAGCTGGAATATTTTGTACACGGTGCAATGTGTATGAGTTATTCCGGACGTTGCATTTTAAGTAAATGGATGAGCGGGAAAAGCGCTAATCTTGGAGATTGCACACAACCATGCAGATGGGCGTATCGCCCAACTTGCAACACACAACTTACAACTAACAACAATAAAGCACAAAAAATGAGAAAGGCGTTGTCAGTTGATAGTTGTGAGTCGTCAGTTTTTAAAACAATGGAGGTTGTGGAGGTTCAGAGTGGGAGACCGGTTTTGTTGGAAGAGGATTCCCACGGAACATATTTTTTTAATAGCAAGGATTTGAATCTGCTTTCGCATTTGCAAGAGCTCAGAAATGCAGGCGTGACATCGTTTAAAATAGAGGGGCGCAATAAGAGCGTGTTTTATGTGGCCAACGTTTGTAGGGCCTATAGGAGCGTTTTGGATGCAATCGAGACCAAAAAAACAGCTTCAGAGGCTAGAAAAATTCAAAAATGGGCAGCGAAAGAATTAGATAAATTGGCAAATCGTGGCTATACTAAGGGGTTTTTGCTTGGAAACGAGCCAGAGCATAATTTTTTGGGTCAGCAAGGCACTGGTGAATTTCAGTTTGTGGGGGAAATTTTAGAAGTTGACGGTAGCGAATTGACTGCAAAAATTCATAACGTTGTGAAGCCTGGTGACAAGCTTGAAGTTGTAGATAAGGAAAAAAATATTGCTATTAAAATTTTGGCAATTTACAATCAAGATAGAGAAGAAGTTTCCTCAGCGCACGGCGGACACAGCAAACATTACTATTTGAAGATTAATAAAAATAATATTGAACCTTTAAGTTTGATGAGGAAAATTTTTTAAATAATAAATTTTAATTGAAAATTTAAAAATCAAAATGGAAAATGACAGTGCAAAATGAAAAATTTTTAAATCCCAAATGGATTTTAAGATTTTAAATTGTCATTTTGATTTTTGAGATTTACATTTTACATTATTCAATATGAACATTCAAGAAATTTACAAGCTGGCAATCGAAATGGGAATTAAAACTGATTTCCGCAGCAAGGAAAAAATTCAAAAACTTTTGAAACGCGAGAATGAGAAATACGCGCAGCTTTCCAAAGCAAAAAAAGAAATTTTTGATAAGGAAAAATTAACCAATCCATATTCTGATTCAAAAATTCATTTTGCTGGTGGAAGCAAGAATATAAAAAAAGTGATGGCTGGAATTGATATTGATACTAGTGAACTTATGATGGCGCGATACCTTTCTAATCATAATCCGAAAGGTCAAATTGATTTAGTAATCGGACATCATCCAGAAGGAAAGGCTTTGGCTGATTTGTCAGATGTGATGCATCTTCAGGCGGATGTGCTTAGTCAATATGGGGTGCCGATTAACATTGCTGAAGGATTGATGAAAGTTAGAATTGGTGAAGTTAGTCGTGGCGTGAGCGCATCGAATCATTTCAAAGAAGTTGATGCTGCGCGTTTGTTGGAAATGAATTTTATGAATGTGCACACACCGGCAGATAATTTGGTGGCCAGATTTGTTGAGGCTAAAATAAACAAAGATAAACCTGAAACAGTGGGCGACGTTTTGAAATCCCTCTTGGAAATTCCAGAATATAAAGAGGGTGCAATTCGCGGCGCTGGTCCACGCTTGTTTGTTGGCTCAGAAGAAAACAGTGTTGGCAAAATTGCTTTTTCGGAAATTACTGGAGGAACTTCTGGCAACAAAGATATTTATGCAAAAATGGCACAGGCCGGAGTTGGAACAATTGTTGGAATGCATATGGGTGAAGAACATCGCAAAGAAGCAGAGGCTGCTCATATTAACGTGGTAATCGCTGGTCATATCTCTTCCGACTCAATCGGGATGAATTTATTTTTGGATGAATTGGAAAAGAAAGGAATTGAAATCGTGCCGTGCAGTGGATTGATTAGAGTGAGCCGTGTAAAGAAAGGAAGGGTATAAAATTTATTATTCGCTGCAGTTATTAAAACCGATAATTTCGAAGTATGAATTTCGAATTTCGAATCAAATCTGAATGACATAATGTTTCAAATATTTTTGCTCCAAGCTTATCCCTTGGGGAAAAAATTCAATCATTGGAAATTCATTCAAAATTCAAAATTGGAAATTCAAAATTAATTGTATATGATTTATAAAAAAACAACTTTAAGAAACGGGCTTAGGATTTTGACGATTCCAATGAATGGAACTCAGACTGCAACTGTGATGTTGATGGTGGGAGTGGGTTCACGCTATGAAACTGAAAAACAAGCAGGGCTTTCACATTTTATTGAACATATGCTTTTCAAGGGAACGCCCAAGCGTCCAACCGCACAATTAATTTCTGAAGAACTTGATGCAATTGGTGGAGAATTCAATGCGTTCACTGCTAAGGACAAAACTGCGTATTATGCCAAGGTTGATTCTCGACATATTGAAAAAGCTCTCGACGTCGTTTCGGATATTTTCTTGAATTCAAAACTTGAGCAAGCTGAAATTGATCGCGAGCGTGGTCCAATTTTGCAGGAACTTAGTATGTATGAAGATGAGCCGCGCCGAAGCGTTGGGGATGAATTTGAAAAAATGCTATATCCTGACCAATCAATGGGTCGCGGAATTGTGGGATACAAAAAAACAATCTCTGATTTCAAAAGAAAAGATTTTGTTTCGTATATGAAAAAATATTACAATGCTAGCCAAACCGTGGTTTGCGTGGCCGGAAAATTCGATGAAAAGAAAATTGTTTCGCAGATAAAATCGCATTTTTCAGATTTTCAAGTTGGGGAAAAGGTAGCAATGAAAAAAGTTGTGGAAAAACAATCGTCTCCAAAGGTGCATATTAAATTCAAAAAAACCGATCAGACACATTTGATTATCGGTACGCGAGCCTATCATCAAAATCACAAAGACCGCTATGTATTGGCGCTTCTTTCGATTATTCTTGGTGGTAATATGAGTAGTCGTTTGTTTATCAAAATTCGCGAACGACAGGGGTTGGCATATTTTGTGCATACTAGTGTCGACACCTATGAAGATTGTGGATATATTGCAACTCAAGCTGGCATCGATCATAAAAAAGTTGAGCAAACAATTACGGCCATCTTAGAAGAGTACAAAAGAATATCTCTTGAAAAAATTGATGCAAAAGAATTGCAAAAAGCTAAGGATTATGTGAAAGGGCGAGCAGTGATGGGCTTTGAAGCATCGGACGATGTTGCAATGTTTTTTATTGATCAGGAAATGCACAAGGAAAAAATTCTGTCGCCAAAAGAAGTTTTTGCAAAAGTTGACGCTGTCACGCTCGAAGATATTTTGCGTGTGAGCAAGGATGTTTTTCAAAGCAGTAAATTAAATCTAGCAATAGTTGGACCTCATAAAAACAACAAGAAGATTGAGGAAATGTTGAATTTATAAATAGTCTATGTCTGATAAATTAAATAAAAATATTTTAGCGACAGTTATTTATTACGACGGGTTTAATTATCCGTTGACTGCTTTTGAAATATGGAAATATTTAATCAGGACAGATTATTATGCACCAAAAAATGATAAAGCCGGCACTTCTTTGTCTGAAATTTTTGAACATCTTCAAGATAAAAGTTTGAATAAATATGTCGAACATTTAAACGGCTTTTATTTTTTAAAAGGTAGAAAGGAGATAGTCGTAGCTAGAATTGCAAATAATAAAATTTCAACCGGGAAAATAAAAAAATTGCAAAGAATTGCTTGGTGGCTTAGATTCTTACCGTTTGTAAGAATGATTGGAATTACAGGCGCGCTTGCAATGAAAAATGCTAGAGCTTCAAGCGATTGGGACTTGTTGGTCGCACTTAAATATGGGAAAATTTGGACTGGAAGAACAATTGTGACAGGCGCGCTGCATTTTTTTAAAAAAAGACGTCACGGCAAAAAAGTTTCTGATAGAGTATGTCTAAATTTTTTCGTGACGGATCAGTCATTGGAAGTTATTACCAAAGATTTATTTTCAGCTAATGAATATATGTTTTTCTTTCCACTTTATGGCTCCGACGTTTATACAAAATTTCAAATAAAGAATAAATGGATTAGAAATATGAAACCGAATTATGCTTTAGGGGATATTATGCCGCCTAAAACTTTGTCGGATTCTTTTTTTTCAAAACAGCTTAGAAAAATAGGGGAGTTTATTTTTGCGCCAAATTGGATCGAGAATATTCTTAAGAAAGTTGAAAAAAAGCGCATTATGAATAATCCCAAAACACATCAAGAAGGCAGTATGGTATATGCCAATGACGACGCCTTGGTTTTTTTGCCAAATCCTCACGGACCAGCTGTTTTTGAAAAATTCAAAGAAAAAGTTGAGCAATTAAATGGTTAAATTATACACATTCCGTCGACCGACGGAAAGTGTATAATATAAAAAAAGAAGAATATATGTAAAATAAAAAATAATTATGAAAAAGAAAGTAGAAAATGAAAAGAAAATAAAAAAAGAGAATTTCAAAAAGGCGATTGCAAAAAGTGTTTTGAAAAACAGTTTGACGGCGACGGCTTGGGTATTCAGCACTGTTTTTGAATTGGGGGAGATAACTATTAATTCGTTTCTTAGTCCATCTTTATATGCCGACTTGCCAAGTGGAAATCCGTTTGCAGTTAGTGGTACTGTTGCTAATAAAAGAAAATCAAAATTTAAAGAAATTACAATAAGGCAAAGCATTCGCAGACTTCAAAAGCAAGGTTTTGTAGAGAAAAAAGGCTTAAAATTTGTTTTAACCATTAAAGGACAGGAACTTGCAAGATATATCATAGGAAGAAAAAATGTTCAAATGAGAAAGTGGGATAGGAAATACAGGGTGGTTATTTTTGATATTCCAGAAAATAAAAGAAAAATTCGTAATTGGTTGCGCGAAGAACTATATCTGTTGGATTATAAAAAGTTGCAAGAAAGTGTGCTTATTGGAAAATATGCTCTGCCGGATGATTTAATCGAGGAGATAAAAAAGTATAAAATTGGAAATTATGTGAATTACTTGCTTGTGGATAAGGTGTACAAAAATATTGTTTAATTATACACATTCCGTCGGTCGACAGAATGTGTATAATATTTGCTTTTGTTTGAGTGGAGGAAAAAAGTATTTTTTATAGTTTAAAAGACAAAAAATGGCTTTAATGAGGTTAAAAACATCAAAACAGCTTGACTCCAGGGGTGCTTTTTGATAGATTTAAGATTGTAAGAGGAGCATAATCATTCAAAAAATATAGATGAAATTAATTACTATTATTCAGCTTGTCGTGGCAATCTTGCTTACTGTTTCAATTTTGCTTCAAAATAGAGGCAGTGGACTTTCCAGTGCTTTTGGGGGAGACTTCGGAGGTTATTACACAAAAAGAGGAATGGAAAAATTTCTTTTTTACCTTTCAATGGCGCTGGGCGCAATCTTTATTGTCCTTGCAATCGCAACCATTGTGATTGCAAATCGCTAAATACGAACTATAGGTGTCCTTTGTAGCGCTTAATTTTTGTTTGCCTGCTTCCTTTTTGAGCACGTTTTTGGCCCAAGACTATGGCCAAAAACTCAAGAATTGCTGTCGCAATAATTGGCCAAAAAGAAAACAGGCAAACAAAAATTCCAAAGCTATTTTTGCCAGCTGACGTAGTTAGCTAGTGGCCAAAAAGAAAAAAGTTTCACATTGCGAATTTAAATGCAAATATAACAATTCATATTCAAACTTATTAGTAACTATTCGAACGATAAAATCAAATATCTTTTGCCGAAAAATTGGAAGACAATTGGCAAGATGCTTACATTCAAGGAAAAAGTTATTGTAACAATTTTACTTTTGGCTATCGCAACTTCTTTTGTTGTATGGGCTGGTTCATTTTATTTTAATTTTACCAAAGCAGTTCCTAAGAACGGAGGAGCTTATATTGAGGGAATTGTTGGTCAGCCACTGTACATCAACCCACTCTTGTCACAAACAAGTGAGGCAGATTTGGATTTGGTGCAGTTGGTTTTCAGCGGGCTTTTCAAATATGACAAGAATGGAAAAGTTGTTGCTGATTTGGCTGAAGGTTATTCTGTTTCTGATGATCAGCGCGAATATACAATTTCCTTGAAAAAAGGAGTACTTTGGCATGATGGAATCGCACTGGACGCCAATGATGTTTTCTTTACTTTTAATATTTTGCAGGACCCTTCATATAAAAGTCCGCTGCGACAAAGTTTGCAGGGAGTTGATGTTAGTCTGATTGATGATTACACGATAAAATTTTCACTTAAGAATCCTTACATTGGATTTTTGGAAAACCTTACGGTTGGACTTTTGCCGAAACACATTTGGGAAAATATCGCTCCAGAAAAATTTGCGCTAGCTGAAAATAATTTGCATCCAGTTGGCAGTGGGCCATACGCCTTTTCGATTTTTCAAAAAGATTCAGGTGGAAATATTTTGACTTTACAGCTTGTTGCCAACAAGACTTATTATGATAAAGTCGGATATATTTCGAAAATTACTTTCAATTTTTATCCTGATGACGAACAACTTATTGCCGCTTATAACAAAAAAGAAGTTATGGGGATGGGCAGCATTCCACCCGACAGTATAAAAGATATTAAAAACGCCAAAAGCACAAACATTCATAAGTTGGTCATCCCGCGCTATTTTTCAGTGTTTTTTAATCAGACAAAAAATGTAGCCTTGGCTGATGACAACGTGCGTAGTGCGCTTACGCTTAGTGTAAACAGGCAAGAAATCATTGATAAGATCCTTTATGGGAAAGGTATTGCGCTTTCATCTCCATTTTTTCCACAAATGCAGGGTTATAAAAATGATAGCAACGCAAATATCGATATTGAGCGCGCCAATAAAATTTTGGATGATGCAGGGTGGGTGTTGGACGCAAGTGAAAATGTGCGCAAAAAAGATTCGCAGACTTTAGCTTTTGAATTGGTAACAACTGATTGGCCTGAGTTAAATCAATCTGCAGAATTGCTCAAAGAGCAGTGGGCAAAAATTGGAGCCAAAGTTACAGTGAAAGTTTTGACAGTTTCTGATTTGCAGCAAAATTATATTCGTACTCGAGAATATGACAGTATTTTGTTTGGTCAGGCGGTTAGTTTTAATCCTGATTTGTATTCCTTCTGGCATTCTTCGCAAAAACATGATCCAGGACTGAACCTTTCTCTTTTTGATAACAAGGATGCTGATGCCTTGCTTGAGGATTTGAGACAACAGACTGATCAGAATAAGCGTATTGAAAATTATCAAAAATTCCAGGATATTTTAGCCAAGGAAACTCCGGCAGTTTTTCTTTATTCCAGATATTATCTTTATCCTGTAAGCACTGGTGTGCAGGGAATGGATGTGGAAAATATCAATAATCCAGCCCAGCGATTTGTTGATGTCAACAGTTGGTATGTCAAAACAAAACGAGTTTTAAAATAGCTAATAACAATTAACCATCAACTAACAATCGACGACAATATTTCTGTTGTAAGTTGCGAGTTGTAAGTTGACAGTTAATCTTATGAATATTGATTTTACAAATGTTCCAAAGCATTATGCAGCGAGAACGCAAGAAAAAATGCAAGATGTCTTGATGGATCCCAGTGGAGTTGGACCCGCAATTCATTATTATATGATTCGCGGCGGTGTTGACCAAAAAAATACAACAGTTTGGGAGCCTGGAACAATTTCTGGGGAATATATAAAAACATACGGTCATTATCACGTTGGAGAATTAAGCGAGGATTATTTTGTTGCTTATGGTGAAGGCGTGGCGCTCCTGCAAAAATTGGTTGAAAATGAAAATGGCGAAATGATTGCAGATCAAGTTGCTGATTTTAAAGCTGTGGTTGTGAAGACCGGGGACAAAGTTTTTATGCCTGAAAAATTTGGACATCTTTTGGCTAACACTGGAAAAACATATTTGGTTACTATTGATGATAGTCCTGTTGATTTTGAAGATCGCGATCCATCGAGTTTTCCTGGGCATGCTGATTATGAGCTGGTGAAAAAAATGAGAGGCTTTGCTTATTATGTTGTTGAAAACAATGGGGAAGTCGCGCTCAAAAAAAATCCTTTGTATAAAACTATTGAAAAAGAAGAACTGGGTGGTTTGCCGGTAATTGAATAATGCTTTTGAAAATATTGCTTTAAAAATCCACGAGCACTTTTTGCCTGCCTGTTTTGTTTTTCACCGCGCTCTTAGCCCAAATTCATGGCTAAGAGCTCTTGATTACTGTCGTAATCAACGGCCTCAAAACAAAACAGGCAGGCAAAAACATTAATAATAAATCAAGCAGTGGGCATTCTTCTAGCTTGACATTTTTGTAAAAAAGGAGTATAATAATATATTGTAGTTCATTTTATGAAAAGGGGTAAAAATCCCCAAACAAAGCCCAGGAGGATGAAATGAAAAAAATTATCGTGTTGACAGCGGCCTTGCTTCTTGTGTCTTTTGCTGCCAAAGTGTGGGCGGTGAATTGGGAAATTGTTTCCATTGTGCCTGCTCCTGACAAAAAGGAGTGGAATATGACCTTGGTGAATCCTCGTTCAGTTAGCAGTGTGCAGAGTGTGATCTTAAGTAAAGCAGAGCTACAGGAAATAAAAGATTATTTCAGCGCAAGTATAGCTGAGATGATTGGATATCAATTTATTCCTGATCCAAAGCATACTGGAATTGTGAAGGCGATAACTGAAATTGAAGAAGGAGCCTTGGCAAAAACCGAGTTCAGGTAATTTTCTTTTCGAGAGTTGTGTGCAAGCCGCATTCCTAGAGTGCGGCTTTTTTAATCAGTAGACATATCTTGAGCGTTTAGTATAATTATATGAGGGTTAGCCAAACTGCCTGCTAATAGGCAGGAAAGAAAAAATCTCACATTGCGAATTTAGGTGTGTAAATAATAAACATAATATTATGAAAAATAATAAAAAAGAGAAAGCCGTGCCTACAGGCAGGCAGGTTGTGGTGGCTGTTAGTGGAGGATTTGATCCAATTCATATTGGGCATGTTCGCATGTTTGAGGAAGCAAAAAAATTGGGCACTCACTTGTTGGTGATTATAAATAATGACAACTGGCTGCGAGCGAAAAAACAAAATATCTTTATGTCTGATAAAGAGCGTAAAGAAGTTATTGAGTCATTGAAACCAGTTGATATGGTTGTTTTGACGGGGCACAAAAAAAATCCTGCTGATATGAGTGTTTGCGCAGAACTTGCTAAATACAGGCCGGACATTTTTGCTAATGGTGGTGACAGAAAAAAAGGCAATATTCCGGAAGTGCCTGTTTGCGAGGAAATCGGATGCAAAATGGTTTTTGGTGTTGGTAAGGGTGGCAAGGTCCAATCCAGTTCTTGGCTTCTGGAAAAATATGTGAAAAAAGTTTCTGATAAATCAGAGGAGCGTCCCTGGGGAAAGTTCGAAGTTTTTATTGATGATAATAATCATAAAGTAAAAAAGCTTACCGTTTTTCCTGGTGCGAGCTTAAGTTTGCAGTCCCACAAACATCGCGCTGAACACTGGGTGGTAGTTAAAGGAATCGCGAATGTGGTAAACGGCAAAAAAACAACCGTACTTTATGAAAATGAAAGCACCTATATTTCAAAAGGAACAAAACATCAGCTGGCCAATTATGGAAAGAAAAATTTGGAAATAATTGAAGTACAGACGGGTGATTACTTGGGAGAAGACGACATTGTCCGCTACGAAGATATATATGGACGAAAGACGGGTGTTTCTGCGAAGGCTTAATTTTGCTTGAACCTGTCGCTCGCGAGCGACAGGTTGACATTTTGGCTTGATTGGTATATACTTACATTAATGTAATACTTCTTGAATTTTACTTTAGCTAAAGCCTTTTTTCTTCAATATAAAAAATACGCTTTTTAAGTTAATAGATTCAGACTCTCTTTTTTAGGGGTTTTTGTCTTTGCATAGAAATTGGCCGTGGTGGTGAAATTGGTATACACGCATGCTTCAGGTGCATGTGGGAGTGATTCCGTGCGAGTTCAAATCTCGCTCACGGCACAGAAAAATATAATAAGAAATTAACAACTTTTAATTTAAGTAAGGTTATCAACTTTTAAATTGTAATATAAACGATAATACTTACTTGTTTTAGTAGTAAAAAAATATGTTTAAAAAACAACAAGAGGCTAATAAGCCTACAAATGCGACATCGGCGCATACAAAAAAACCGATGAAAAGAACAAATAAGCCGATGGGTAAATCTCACAAAACCCAAGCGCCTCAGGGCAATGCGCCAAGTAAAAACTTGCGTATCACACCGATGGGCGGAAATGAAGAAGTGGGACGCAATATGACTATGTTTGAATATGATGGAGACATCATCATTTTGGATATGGGAATTCAATTCCCAGAAGAGGATATGCCAGGAATTGATTATATCATTCCTAATATAAGTTATCTGAAAGGAAAAGAAAAAAATGTCAGAGGTGTGATTTTGAGTCACGGACATTTGGATCATATTGGAGCCGCTCCAATTTTGCTCAAAGAACTTGGTTATCCGCCAATTGTTGGACGGGATTTGACCTTGGCACTCGTCAAGAAAAAAATGGAAGATTATGACACCAACTCTGCTCAGAATCTGAAAATAATCAGAGTTAATGCTATCACTGACAAAGTTAGACTTGGAAAATTTGAAATTGAATTTTTTGATGTTGAACACTCCGTGATGGATGCAGTTGGTGTGATTATCAAAACTCCAGATGGGACAGTAATTCATCCTGGAGACTGGACAATGGACAAAAATCCAACTGATCACAAAATGGTTACCTATGATCATCTTGCTAAATTGCCTTCACCAAAAATTTTGATGTTGGAAAGTTTGGGAGCAACTGACACTCGTCCTGCTCAAAAATCAGAAGTTGAGATGTATAAAAATCTTGATGATTTGGTGGGTGGAGCTAAAGGTATGGTTATTATTGGAACATTTTCTTCGCAGATAAAGCGTATTGGAAAAATAATCGAATATGCTGAATCTATCGGAAAAAAAGTGGCGCTCGATGGTTATAGTATGAAAATGAACATTGAAATTGCCAAGGAATTGGGATATATCAAAGCTCACAAGCAGACTTTGATAACAGTAAATGAAATTCAAAAACATCCGCGCAATAAGGTGGTTGTGATTTGTACGGGAGCTCAAGGTGAAGGAAATGCTGTGCTTTCAAGAATTGTTAATGATGAGCATCGTTTTATTCATATTATGCGGGATGATACTATCGTGTTTTCATCTTCGATTATTCCAGGAAATGAAAGAACGATTCAGCGACTTAAGGATGATTTGTATCGAAAATGTGACAATGTGATTCATTCAGACATTTTGGATGTGCATACTAGCGGTCATAGCAATGCGCGCGATATTCAAGATATTATTGGTCAAATTAAACCTGATTATTTCTTGCCAGTATATGCTAACCACTATTTTCTTAAAGAAGCTGCCAAGCTTGGTGAGAAAGTTGGAGTGCATAAAGACAATATTTTTGTGTTGGATAATGGTAATCAGCTTGAATTTGCTGGTGGAAAAGCAAAACTTCTTCCACAAAAAATTGATACCAGCTATGTGATGGTTGATGGTCTTGGAATTGGCGACATCGGCGAAATTGTTTTGCGAGACAGGCAACTGTTGGCCAAAGACGGGATGTTTATGATCGTGGTGGTGATTGATTCTAAGACTAAAAAAATTATTGGCACTCCACAAATAACATCGAGAGGATTCATTTTCGTTAAAGAGAATTTTGATCTCGTGAACGCGACCAAACGCGTGGTGGAGAAGGTGGTGAAGGAAAAAACTTCTCCGGATGTTTCAGTAAACTGGGATTATGTGAAAAACAACATTCGCGAATCAGTTGGCTCATTTTTGTTCACCAAAACCGAACGAAGACCAATGGTGCTTCCTGTTGTTATTGAGGTGTAAGATAGTTTATAAAGTTGAAAGTTCATAAGGTTCATAAAGCCTATAAGATAAAAACCCAGTCGTTTTGGCTGGGTTTTTCTTTGTGTTGTATGCTATATGGCTCCGAGTATTTTTGTTTTTTCTTTCCTGTTTCTTTTTGAGCACGTTCTTGACCCAAGACTATGGCCGGGAACTCAAGAATTGCTGTCGCAATAATTGGCCAAAAAGAAAACAAGAAAGCAAAAATTTCAAAGCTATCTTTTTATTACACGCTTTTGGATGAATGCTCATTCTGAATTAATTTAATCATTTTCACTTTGTCATTCCCGCGGAGGCGGGAATCCAGGTTCAAATGCGGGTCTGGATTCCCCCTCCAAAGGCGGGCAGGCTGTTTTCACGGGAATGACATGTATTATGGATTTATTTAATTTGGTAACAAAAATTTTTAAAATAGTTATCCACATCTTTGCGCATAAAGCCATTTTTTCACTCTTGGTGTATGGAAAAAAATATGGTAAAATAAGTTATAAGAAAGTAGTCAAATCAAAGAAATAATCAAAGAAAAAGTTACGCAAGGATTGTTGTTTTATGCAAAAAATAAAATTAATTATATTCAAGATAAAAGCGTGGTTTTATGATCATTTTCATTTGATTTTCAAATCCGCAGCGCATAATCATTTGCGCATTCAAAACGCGCTCAAAAATCCAGATGGCACTTTTCAATTGACTGTGAGATTTGGATCATACAGTGAACTGAAGAAATATCAAAAAAAAGTAAGAACCATTTCAGTTAGTCTTTCTAGCGCCGTGGCAATGATGGTTGTGGCTTTCGTTGTGGCGCCATATATTTTGAATCCAAACAAATCCAACGCGGCCAGTTTTCAGTGGACTCAAAACGATTGGGGTGGAGTGGCTGGCATAGGTGCGGCAACCAAAACAGCTTGGACCAATTATGTTTCCAAAGATGCAAACATCACCGCCTCTGACACTGGAATATCACTCGTGCTCCCTGATCCTCAAAGCGTGGCGGAAAATGCAGATGCAGAATTTACGGGAACGCAGGTGGGTGACGGATTTTATACAAACGGTAGTGGCCAGTTATTATTGAAAAAACCAACTGGCGCAACTTGCGCTGCGGGCACGGAATGTGCAAGCGCGGATTGCACCGCAACTCTTTGCACGTAAGAACAACAAACAACATACAACATACAACATACAACGTACAATAAAATACTTAATATAAAAAATAATTTAAAAAATCTATGGATATGATAAAAAAAGAGCAAAACAAAAAAGAAGAAATTAAATTGGAAAAACAAACAGTGAGTTCAAAAAGAAAATATGTGAAAATAGTTGTCTTAGTTTTGATTGCAGCAGTCCTTATTGCAGCTGGTTTTTTCGCTTGGCCTAAGATTGCAGATAAAATCAACAAACCAAAGCCTGCAGCAACAAATGCAATTGATCAATATAAACAAGATTTGAAAGATCTGAAAAAACAAGCAGAAACTTCTGGAAGCAAAGAAGATTTGCAAGCTTATGGGATTGCGCAATACGCAACTGGCGATCAAGCAGGAGCAATAGAAACCTATAAAAAACAAATTGAAAAAGAACCAAACAGTATTGTTGCTCACAGTGGTTTGGCCAATGCACTGCGAGATCAAAAGAATTTTGACGAAGCAATTGTTGAGTACAAAAAAGTTGTTGAACTGGCACCGACAAATATTTCAGCTTACGTGAATTTGGCTAGTGTTTATCAATATCAACTTAAGCAAATGGATAAAGCAATTGAAACTTATAAACAGGGAATTGAAAAAAATCCGAAATCAGCCGACCTGTATGTCCTGATCGGATTGGCTTACGAGCAAGCAGGAGACAATGATGATGCAAAAACTAGTTTTGAAAAAGCAATTGAAATTGATGAAAACAATGTGGCGGCAAAGGCTGGCTTGGAGAGATTGGTTAAATAGGATTAGGATTGGTTGAAAATGATAAAAACTTAAAGAAACACGAATGTCTCAAGAAATAATTCCCAATGGTCCCTCTAGGGATTTTGAAAAAATAAAAAAACTGAACAAAAACGGTTTTGAATATTGGGAGGCTCGGGAACTGATGCCACTTTTGGGATATGTTGAATGGCGCAAGTTTGAAGGGGTTATAAGAAAGGCAAAAGATGCCTGTAAATCAAGCGATCAGGAAGTTGAGGATCATTTTGTCGGCGCCGCCAAAATGATAATTTTGGCTAAAGGAACAGTTAGGGAGGCAATAAGGAGAATAGAAAACTATAATCTTTCCCGCTACGCTTGTTATTTGATTGCTCAAAACGGTGATTCAAGAAAAAAGGAAATAGCGACCGCACAAACATATTTTGCAGTCCAAGCAAGGAAGCAGGAAATATTTGAACAATTAAACGAAGAAAGCAAGAGATTGTTCATTCGCAATGAAGTCAGAAAATATAACAAAAAATTATTTGATACTGCAAAACAAGCGGGAGTTGGAAATTTCGGCAAATTTAACAATTTTGGATACCTGGGACTTTATGGAATGAATGCAGGGGAAATAAAAAAGAAAAAACAAATCGGCGATGATGACATTCTCGATCGCGCCGGTGCTACAGAACTTGCGGCAAATCTTTTTCGTATTACCCAAACTGATGAAAAAATTATCAAGGGAAATATAAAAAGTGAAGGACTGGCAAATACAACTCATTTTCATATAGGCAAGAAAGTGAGAAGAACAATAAAGGAAATTGGCGGAACGATGCCAGAAAACTTACCCACCGAAACTCACATTAAAAAAATTGAAAAGAACATAAAGAGTGTTGGAAATTCAAGTGCAAAAAAATTGAAATTATAAGTGAACTGAGAAAAAAATAATATAGGAATTAGGGAATGAATTTTAAAAAACGTGATATAATTCTTGCATAATGAACTTTGACGCTTTAAATAAAAAATTAAAAAGTAGGAAACTGGGACTGAAATTTGTTTCAGTGCTTTTTGCTGTGAGTTTGTTTTTTGCAAATGCGGCTTTGGCGGAGGTTGCACCAACTGTTTCAGAAATTTCTCCGATTGCCGGTTCAACTGCAGGTGAAACTAATGTGACGATAACGGGGACGGGATTTTTGACAGCAAACGGTGTTGATTCATATACAAAAGTGTTGCTTCATGGTGATGGTGCTGGCGCAAGTTTTATTGATTCTGAATTGGTTCCAAAAACAGTTACTGCCGTTGGCAATGCTACTCAATCTGCTACACAATCAAAATTTGGAGGGAAAAGCATGTATTTTGATGGCAGCGGTGATTATCTCGATTTGGCGACATCTGCTGACTTTGGTCTTGGTACTGGTGATTTTACTGTGGACTGTTGGGTAAATTTTTCTACAGTAACTAATGCAATATTTGTAAATACTACTAGTTCGGCTAATGGATTTTTTTTCCAATATTACAGTGGTGCCTTTACCTTTGGTCAAAACAATGTAGGTTTTGCAATTAATACACCGTGGACACCTTCCACAAACACTTGGTATCATGTAGCTGTAACAAGAGCTAGTGGCATAACAAAAGGTTTTGTTAATGGAACACAAATAGCATCTGTTAGTGACACTTATAACTATGCTAACAACATATTGCGCGTAGGTGAAAGTGTCAATGGTTATCTTGATGAAGTTCGTGTATCAAAGGGTATCGCTCGCTGGACTTCTAACTTTACTCCACCAACAACTCAATACTATCCTCAACCAACTTTGACTATTGGTGGAACTTCCGCCACAAATGTTTCAGTTACAAACCCAACCACAATCACCGCTACAACCCCAGCTCACGCTGAGGGTGCAGCTGACGTCACTGTCACAAATTATGACGGACAATCTGCAACCCTGACAAATGGATATACTTTCAATCCTGCCCCAACAATTTCTGCAGGAGCGGTTGTTCCTTCTGGTGCAAAATATATCGGTGGCGACACCATTACAATCACAGGCACAGGATTTTATGGTACGCCGACCGTGACCCTGGGAGGCACGGGCGCAACAAGCGTGACCGTGGTCAATCCGACGACAATCACAGTAACAACTCCTGCACACAATGTGGGACTGGTTGATGTTGTCATTACGAATGAAGACTTGCAATCTGCGACCTTGACAGATGGTTTCACATTTACCGAGCTTCCACCAACAGTTTCAGAAATTGCGCCAAACAATGGACCAGTTGGAGGTGGAACTAATGTGACAATTACTGGAACTGGTTTTGTGCCAGAATTTAGTGCGACTGGTGGAACCATAACATATACCGATTCAGATGGTTTAAACCCAAGAACATCCCCAGCATATCCTGGTGGATACACGGTGCACACCTTCACATCAAATGGGACACTTGCAGTTACTGGAAGTGGTGATGTCGAATATTTGGTAGTTGCCGGTGGTGGACATGGTGGAGGAAACAGAGGTAGTGGAGGTGGAGCTGGAGGTTATCGAGCAGGAACATTGTCTGTTACTCCTGGAAATAAAACTGTAACTATTGGTAATGGCGGGCAAAACCCAACAACTTACAGTACCCAAGGATTAAATGGTGAAAATTCAGTGTTTGATTCTATAATATCTACTGGTGGTGGGGCTGGAGCAACTGCGGGAGGTATTGGTAGTGATGGAGGTTCGGGAGGAGGAGGTGGATCAGGAAATCAGATAGGCGGAGATTCAGATTATTTAACTCCTAAACAAGGTTATGATGGAGGCATGGGAGGTCCTAATTCTGGTA